>NZ_JBLUOI010000080.1:0-13632 GCF_048059995.1 Metabacillus sp. YM-086
AACAATTTTTAATTGGCAAAAGTTTAGACACCTCTTGTCCAATGGGGCCTTATTTAGTTCATAAGTCAGCTATAAAAGATCCTTATGACTTAAGCATTAAAACAAAAGTGAATAATGAAGTGAGACAAGATGGACATACAAAAGATATGATTTTTACAATCGAGAATATTATCTCAACTCTTTCTCAAGGAACAACACTTGAGCCAGGGGATATCATTGCAACAGGAACCCCAGCTGGTGTTGGAAAAGGATTTACCCCTCCGAAGTTTCTGAAGCCAGGAGATGTAGTTGAAATTGAAGTTGAAGATATTGGGATCTTGAGAAATAAAATCATGGGATAATACATGGAAAGGGAGCCGATCATAAGGCTTCTTTTTTAGTAGATTTTTATGAACAACAGCGTTTTCAAAAAAAAGACACAAGATAATGAATGTTTACAGCTCTTTCTTTAATATTCGTCTTAAATCATGCTAAAATAAGGTTGTCTTTAACTAAGGAGGAAAAATGATGACACATGCACACATTACTACATGGGTTGTAGCGATTATTCTTTTCTTTGTTGCACATTCTTTATTTAAGTCTGGAAAAGAAAAGCCATCAAAAATTGTTCATATGGTTTTACGCTTGTTTTACATTTTAATTGTGATTACAGGTGTTATTCTTGTTACTGGTGTGTATCAGTTAGATGGGGAATACATAGCTAAAATTGTTTTAGGAATCTGGACGATCGGTGCAATGGAGATGGTTCTGGTTAGATTGAAAAAGGGAAAACCAACAAGAGTTTTCTGGATTCAATTTGTAATTGTTCTACTTTTAACAATTGTATTAGGAATGCGCCTACCTTTAGGAATTTGGAGTTTTTCTTAAAGAGTAGCGGGATAGAAGGCTGTAGATAGACTCGACTGACCATCGAGCTGTCTGCAGTTTTTTTGTTTGGTAAGAGATGCGAACCAATATAAGGGCAGGAGTACAAAGACATGGTCTTCATGCAAGAGGTGAAGACCAAAGCAAGGGTGAAATTTAGAAGAAATGGTCTTCATACAGTGGATGAAGACCAATGCAAGGGCGAAATTCAGAAGAAATGGTCTTCATGCAAGAGATGAAGACCATTGCAAGTGCGAAAATCAGAAGAAATGGTCTTCATGCAGGAGATGAAGACTATTATAAAGGCAAAATATAGAAGAAATGGTCTTCATACAAGAGATGAAGACCAATGCAAGTGCGAAATTCAGAAGAAATGGTCTTCATGCAAGAGATGAAGACTAATGCAAGGGCGAAAATCAGAAGAAATGGTCTTCATACAAGAGATGAAGACCATTGCAAGTGCGAAAATCAGAAGAAATGGTCTTCATGCAAGAGATGAAGACTAATGCAAGGGAGAAATTTAGAAGAAATGGTCTTCATACAAGAGATGAAGACCATTGCAAGTGCAAAATTCAGAAGAAATGGTCTTCATACAAGAGATGAAGACCAATGCAAGTGCGAAAATAAGAAGAAATGGTCTTCATTGCTGCAAAAAGAGCCTACTCCAAAAAAAGTGACCAACTTCATCTAAAACTTACTACAAACAAGTCGTCTTTCACCCAAACTTGTTGTTATTTCAAACCGATCTCCTGAATGGATGCCTCTTTCAAAGTGGTGTTGAATGGCGCAGATGGAATCTTCATTATCAAATTGAAAGAAAGAAACACCTTTTTTATTGACGCGATTTTCCATAAATAATAATTGATTATACGAATAAATACAGTCGTAAGGCGAAAAGCCAAGAGAGTTTAATTGTTTGATCAATCTGACAAATGTTTCATCTTGAAGTTCCTTTAACATTTCATCTAAAGCTAAAGGTAATTTTTTTCTTATCCGCACTGTATCACCATGATTTAATGATAGCGTTCCCATGTCAGTCTTGATCTTACCTAAGCCTATCCATCTCCCCTTTGTCCACCCGGATGGATTTAAAATTTCTAGATGAGAATTTTGAATCTCATCTAATAAATGAAGCTCATCACTCATATCATCATAAATGACATACTGATCATTTGTAATCTCGATCAGTCCAGTTAAATACGAACGTTTTTGATTTAATAGTAAGTCTGTTCGTTTAATTGGAAACATACATTTTACCTCCAAATCGTTGTTACACTTGTTGTTTTGAAAAACGTTGATATCAACGTTTTTGACAAAAATGAGGAAGTTTATGCATTTATGCATTTTGCTTGGGACAATTCAACATTTGAAAAAGTGGGCATACAATGTCTACACCTATTAAGGTCACAGACGTTGGTGTGTATGAGATCATAATATAGATGAGGGAGATGAAGCTTTCATGTGCGGAATAACAGGTTGGGTAAATTTTAAAGGAAATATACGCACTGAGCAAGAAACGGTTAAGAAAATGGCAGAAACATTAGCAAAAAGAGGGCCAGATGACACGAACATTTGGGGAGAAGATCATGTACAATTTGGTCATAAACGACTAGTTGTCGTTGACCCTGCCGGTGGTATTCAACCAATGACGCGGACAAAAGAAGGAAACTCTTATACGATTTGCTATAACGGTGAGCTTTACAATACTGAGGATATTAGAAAAGAACTTCTTTCAAGAGGATACACATTTAAAGGGCATTCTGATACAGAGGTTCTGCTTCAATCCTATATTGAATGGGAAGAAGAATGTGTACATCGTTTAAACGGAATATTTGCTTTTGCGGTTTGGGATTCAAAGAAAGAAAAATTATTTATCGGTAGAGATCGCTTAGGAGTAAAACCTTTATTTTATAAAGAAGAGAACGGATCTATCTTATTTGCGTCAGAGCTGAAAGCAATTCTAGCTCATCCTTCTGTTTCGGCTAAACTTGATAAATCAGGTCTTTCTGAAATATTTGGTGTTGGACCTTCTAGAACTCCTGGTGTTGGAGTTTTTAAAGGAATTGATGAGCTGCGTCCAGCTCATGCCTTAGTTTATACAAAAAATGGCTTAAAGAAGTGGCGTTATTGGGATGTAGAAAGCAAACCACATGAAGATTCTGTTGAAGAAACAGCTGATAAGGTAAGATTTTTATTCACAGATGCTGTAAAACGTCAATTAGTATCAGATGTGCCATTATGTACGTTCCTTTCTGGCGGAGTTGACTCAAGTGCGATTACAGCTGTTGCTGCAGAACATTATAAAAAAGAAGGAAAAGGGCAACTTCATACTTATTCTATCGATTATGAAGATAATGAAAAATTCTTTAAAGCCAATGAGTTTCAACCAAACTCAGATGGTCCGTGGATAAAGAAAATGAGTGAGGCATTTAATACCAATCATCATCGCTGCGTAATTTCCCAACAGGAATTAGTCGATCATCTAATTGAAGCAACTTCTGTTCGTGACTTGCCTGGTATGGCAGATGTAGATTCATCCTTATTGTGGTTCTGTCGCGAAATTAAAAAAGACTTTGTTGTTGGATTGTCAGGTGAATGTGCAGATGAAATTTTTGGAGGGTATCCTTGGTTCCATCGCCCTGAGGATTTAGCAAATTCAGCATTTCCATGGATGCGTTCAACAGATGAGCGAGTGTCGTTATTAAAGCCTGAGTGGCAAGATAAATTAAATCTTAATGAATATGTTCAAGCTCGCTATCAAGAAACAGTTAACGAAACACCGCTGCTTGAAGGTGAATCAGAGGTTGAAGCGCAAAGACGTCAACTATTCTACTTAAATATGCATTGGTTCATGACAAATCTCTTAGATCGAAAAGATCGCATGAGTATGGGCGCCAGCTTAGAGGTTCGTGTTCCGTTTGCTGATCATCGTCTTGTTGAATATGTATGGAACATTCCTTGGGAAGTAAAAATGCATGGCGATCGCGAAAAAGGAATTTTACGAAAAGCGTTAGAGGGACTTCTTCCTAATGAGGTTCTTTACCGCAAGAAAAGTCCTTACCCGAAAACACATAATCCAGAGTATACAAGATTAGTAACAAACTGGTTGAAATCTTTAGTAAGCCAAAAAGATTCGATTTTACATGAGTTGTTAAATAAGCAAAAGCTTAATGATATTATCGAAACAGAGGGCAAAGCATTCCAGGTTCCTTGGTTCGGTCAATTAATGTCAGGTCCACAGCTCCTTGCTCATTTAGCACAAATTCATGTTTGGTTTGATAGCTATTCAATCGATATTGATGAAAGATAGAAGTGTTAGAGGAACTGTCCGGTAGGGGCAGTTCCTTTTTATTTACTTTAAAATGGCAGAGCATTTTAATTTGAGTTTCATATGTTAACTATGTATAATCTTTGTATAATAATTGTGCATTTAAATAGGAGGCATCATCATGAAAAAAATGGTTGTTATTGGGGCCGGACCTGGTGGATTAGCAGCAGCTATGCTATTAGCCAGCAGGGGGCATAAAGTTCATTTGTTCGAAAAGCAATCGTATATTGGGGGCAGAAACTCTTCCATTCATGAAAAAGGCTATACATTTGATATGGGCCCTACATTTTTAAGCATGGTTTATATCGCGGAAGAAATTTTTCAAACGGTAGGAAAAAACCTTCATGATTATGTTGAACTTATTGAACTAAAGGAAATGTATCAACTAATTTTCGATGATGCCACAATTAATATGACAAGAAATCAAGATGAAATGATAAAGAGGTTAAATCAACTTTCTCAAGGAGAAGGAAATGGCTACCTAAAATTTATGAGTGATACAAGAAATAAAATGAATGCCCTCACACCAATCTTACAAAGCAAAATGGATCGATTTTATCATTATTTTAGATGGCGTGTGATCAAAGCATTGCCACAGCTCACTGTCTCTAAAAGTTTATATGAAGTCCTTTCAAAATATTTTAAAGATGAACGTGTAAAGCTTGCATTTACTTTTCAATCTAAATATCTAGGCATGTCACCATGGGAATGCCCGGGAGCTTTTTCCATTCTTTCATATATGGAGCACGAGTATGGAATTTACCACCCAAAGGGAGGAGTGAATCAGCTTTCAAAGGCAATGGCAAAGGCATTTGAAGAGCTTGGTGGGAAAATTCACTTAAACCAGGGAGTGAAGAAGTTAGTATTGGACGGCAAAACAGTAAAAGGCGTTCAACTTGAGGATGGACGAAAGGTTTTTGCTGATGAAGTGATCATTAACGGTGATTTTGCCCATGTGATGACAAACTTGGTGGATGAAGGTGTATTGAAAAAGTATTCAAAGAAAAAGCTTCAGAAAAAGAAATTTTCTTGTTCAACATTCATGATCTATCTTGGCGTAAGCAAGCAATACGATCTCCCACATCATACAATTGTGTTTGCTCAGGATTATAAGAAAAATGTTGAAGAAATTACGAAAACTCACTCAATGCCCAAAGATCCATCCATTTATATTCAGAATGCTAGTGTCACAGATCCTACCTTAGCTCCGGAGGGACATTCAGCACTGTATATCCTAGCTCCGGTACCAAGTAATATAAGTCAACTAGATTGGGAGAAAGAAAAACATAGATTCAGAGATCTTGTATTAAAAACATTACAAGAAAAAACAATGTTTAAAAACATAGAAGAACATATTGAAGTTGAAAAAATCATTACGCCTAAGAATTGGGAAGAAGACCTGTTTGTCTATAAAGGAGCAACATTTAACTTAGGACATCAGCTTTCTCAAATGATGGTCTTGCGGCCACATAATGAATTTGAAGAGTTAAAGAATTGCTGGTTAGTTGGGGGAGGTACCCATCCTGGCAGTGGTCTTCCGACAATTCTCGAATCAGCACGTATCACGACG
Organism: Metabacillus sp. YM-086; assembly: GCF_048059995.1. Lineage (NCBI taxonomy): Bacteria > Bacillati > Bacillota > Bacilli > Caryophanales > Bacillaceae > Metabacillus > Metabacillus sp. YM-086. The sequence goes on from NZ_JBLUOI010000080.1 coordinate 5,763, forward strand.
AAGGCTATAAACAACCAATATATGAAACAGCCGGAATCGATATATCTAACAACAGGAGAAGTGAGGGATGTAAGATGAAAACCGTTATTGTTGGTGGAGGAATTGGCGGCTTACTCTCCGCTCTGCTTTTGCATCAAAATGGAATTGACGTAATGATCGTTGAAAAACGAGAACGTCTAGGTGGCAGGCTGGCTTTTATTGAGCAAGATGACTACAAAATTGATGAGGGACCAACGATTGTACTGCTGCCTGAGATGATAACAGAGTTGTTAAACGAAGCGGGAATAGATCGTGATGATTATGAGTTAGTTAGGATTGATCCATTATACAAAATTCATTTTCACGATGGAGCAACGTATGAAAAATATTCAGATCAGACTAAGCAGCTTAATGAACTAAGACGATTATATCCAGAGGAACAAGCTGGGTACCTAAACTTTATGAAAGATATGGATGACCACTTCAAACTAGGAATGGATCGGTTCATCAAACGTTCCTTTGTCCAGAAAAAGGATTTTTGGTCAAAACAAAATATAAAAACATTATTAAAACTTAAAGCATATCGCTCTGTTTATCAATCTCTTAAAACATACTTTAAAGAAGAAAATCTGAGATTGGCGTATTCTTTGCAATCACTTTATATAGGCGGAAATCCATACGAATCACCAGCTCTTTATTCGCTTATTTCATATAGTGAGCATAAACATGGAATTTATTATTTAAAAGGTGGTTATGCGAGTTTAGTAGATGTATTGAAGAGAGAAATTGAAAAGAGAGGAATAGAGGTTTTCTTAAATTCTGAGGTAACGTCTCTTACATTTACTAGAAATCGGGCAACAGGGGTGAATGTGAACGGACAGTGGATAAAAGCAGATTCGGTTATCTTAAACGGAGATTATCCTGTTATATCAACATTACTCGATCCTTCTAAGTCTTCTCAAAGAAACTATACTCCTTCATCAAGCTGTTTATTGCTTTATTTTGGTTTAAATAAAATCTATGAAAATACACCAGTTCATCAGTTTTTTATGGGGAAAGACTTTTCAAGCCATATGAGGGAAGTATTCGAAGAAAAAGTTGTACCTAATGACCCGGCATTTTATACGTTTCATCCTTCAGTAATTGATTCCACCCTTGCCCCAGAAGGCAAAGGGGTGTTGTATGTTTTAGTTCCAGTACCCGCGGGTTCTCATATAGAATGGTCTACTAAACAATCGTTTATTGAGGGAATTATTGATTCTTTAGAAAATAGAGGGTACCTAAATTTACGACAGCATATTGTTTGGCAAAAGGTGCGTACACCAAATGATGCAGAAAGTGAAGGGATTTTTCAGGGTGGAAGCTTTGGAATAGCACCGATTCTTTTTCAATCAGGTGTGTTTCGTCCTCAGGCAAAACCGTCTCGGTATGAAAATGTCTATGCAGTTGGAGCATCCGTTCACCCGGGTGGAGGCATACCAATTGTCATGCAAGGTGCAAAGCTTATGGTCAATCAATTACTACAGGATGCCGAACGGAGGGAAAAAGAATGGTCAATGTAGAGATAGCATATAGGCAATGTGAGCAAATGATCAGGCAACACTCAAAAACGTTTTATAAGGCATTTTCTTTGCTTCCTGAAGAAAAGCGGAAAGCGGTGTGGGCTGTTTATGCATTTTGTCGAATAGTTGATGACATTGTTGATGAAGGAAGCTCTCCACATGAGGAACTAAAACAATTTGAACAAGAGTTTACGTTATTTTTAAATGGAGTCATGCCGCTAACTCATCAATTTATGTGGGTTGCACTAAAAGATGCTTTCTCCCGGTTTCAACTAGATGATAAACCGTTTTTCGACATGTTGAAGGGACAGGGAATGGATTTAATCAAAACACGCTATGAAACGATGGATGAGGTGCTTGATTATTCCTATCATGTTGCTAGTACAGTAGGACTTATGTTGTTACCAATTTTGGCTCCAAAAGAAAAAGCAGCACTTAAAGACGGTGCCATCGCACTTGGCCTAGGGATGCAGATTACCAATATTCTACGTGACATTGGAGAAGATTTACAACGTAACCGTGTTTATATACCAAAGGAATTACTACTAAAATATCACTATTCACAACTTGAGCTTCAGCATGGGATTATTAATTCAGACTTTATTCAGTTATGGGAGCACATGGCCCAGGAAGCTGAGATGTACTATACAAGAGCACTGGAAACCATGCATCTTTATCCAATATCCTCACGTACTCCTGTTAAAGCATCGGCACTATTTTATCGTGAGATTTTAAATAAAATTCGAGATCAAGGGTACCGAGTGTTTTCAGAGAAACAATTTGTTACGAATGAAGAAAAATCTACTATTCTTTCGGGGATATCAGGGTAATTGAGAGGGGGCAGCGCTAGAAATAGGCTGTCCCTTTTAAAATTAACGGTTAATCTCTCAACTTTGTTGGGAAATCTCTCAACTTGGCCTTGTCATCTATCAAGCTTGAACGAAAATCTATCAACTTTTAGCGAAAATCTATCAACCGACAACTTTTGCGGTATTTATATTGCATCCAACCCCCGCTTTGCCAAAACCTCTGCAACATTTAACCCACTAATTACAACCATCGGTGAGCCCCCACCAGGGTGGGTGCTACCGCCAACAAAGGATAAATTACGTATATCTTTTGAGAAATTGCTAGGTCTTAAAAATGCATCTTTGCGTTTGTGACTTGCTAGCCCGTATAATGCTCCACGATAGGCACCAAATTTAGTTGAGATGTCCTGTGGCGTAATAATCTGCTCTTGTACAAGATGCTTTCTAATAGAAAGACCTTTACTCTCTAAAAGGGAGTAAATATGTTCTTTATATTCATGGGGATTACTTCCTATTTCTCCATTTCTACCTAAAGCAGGGGCATTGACTAAAATAAATAAATTATCGCCTTCTGGTGATTGTTCAGGGTCTGTATAGGAGCTGTTGCTTATATAAACAGTTGGATTTTTACTATATTTTTGTTCTTGAAAAAGCTCTCGAAACTCTCCTTTATATTGATTTGAAAAGAAGATATTATGATGAAGAAGCTGTGAATTCCGAATAGATAAGCCTGCCAATATAACAAATGCTGAAATAGATGGTTCATAGCGATTCCGTATACCTTCTGAAAAATGTGGGCGATATTGTTTTTCTACTAACTCAGGATATGCCTTTAATAGATCCGCATTCATGATTACTTCATCAGCAAAGATGGTTTCACCGTTTGCTAACAGGATGGAAGTCACTTGTTTATGATCAACGTTTAACTTTGTTACAGTTGTATTTAAAGTAATTTCGACTCCTAGCTTCTTAGCGAGTTGCTCGTAGCTTTCAGCTAAACGAACATTACCACCTTTAATAAAAAATACTCCTTGTACAAGCTCTAAATAAGCAATCATGCTAAACGTTGCTGGACTCTTGTATGGAGAGGAACCAATATAGGTTGCGTAGCGTGACAATGCTTCGATCACTTCTGTTTTCCTAAAATAACGACTGAAAAAATGGTGAAGTGATTCAAACGGTCGGACTCTTAAGAGAGCAGAAGCAAGTGTTGGTGATACATAATCTGTCCATGATTGAAAGGTTTTATAAAAGAAGTGCTTTTCTGACAAAGTGTAGAGACGTGTTATTTCTTCAATAAAGGAATGAAAGTGCTTATCCCCATAGTCATCGACCTGAGCAAGCTGCTTCTTCATGTGTGTATGATTATGAGTAAAATCTAGTATTTGTCCGTTGCTTAAAACATTACGAGTATGAATGGGCAGCTTTTGAAAGGTAAGATAATTTTCCGACTTCTCACCAGCTAGTTCAAAAACACGCTTAAATACATGAGGCATGGTGATTGTATTTGGCCCAAAGTCAAATTGATGTGAGCCTAGTTTATAAGGCATTAGTTTTCCGCCAATATGATTGTTTTTTTCAACGATTTGTACGTTATATCCCTTAGCGGCTAAAGAAATAGCAGCAGCTAATCCTCCTAAACCGCCTCCTATGATAACAACCTTTTTCATAACATCATCACATTCCTATCTAAAGTATCTGATGGAAGCAGCTTGTTTGTTCATGTACGACCTTATTTTTTAATGAATTCAATTGTGATGTGAAAGTATTTTCAAACTCCTTATTTCTCTCTTTACGTGTTTTTCCAGTAAACGCTAAAGAATTGATAGGTTTTCCTATCGCAATATAAATCTCCTGCTTTTTCGAATGCCCAAATGAGTAGTATAAGCTTATTGGCAGGATTGGAACTGAAGGTCGTTTATCCTGTAACGCAATTGCTCCTGGTAGGAAGGAGAGCGGCCTTTTCTCTAAATGAAACTCATCACCCTGTGGGAAGAGACCGACAGTTTTCCCTTGTTCGAGGAGTTGTTCACTGTACTTTAACGAGAGGATAATATCTTTAGGAGAATCCCGGTTAACTGAAAAAGCACCAAGCTTACGAAAAAAGGGATATTGCCTTATCCCTTTTTCGTGCATCATCACATAGAGATCAGTTTTTAGATAGGTACGGTTTAAATGAAATAAAACAAGCGAATCCCACCATGAGCTATGATTTAAACAAACTAAAGATCTAGTTGGTAAAGGAAGATTGGAAGAAACATATATTCCTTTAAAATATTTTCTTAGAAGCTGTTGATTATATAGATGAAACATGGCTTGAAACCAAGCCTGTTTATTTGCCTTAATCATTTCTTTTTCCTCATTTCAAATTGCTTCTTTTTCTCATATAAAACATAAATGTTAGATAGGAAAGAATACTTGTCAAAATGACTCCAAGCCATAGACCATGAATCAATGCAAGAAAGACAAACATGCCTATAACAAGGAAAAAAACTAATACCATTCTTGAATGCCACTCCGATATGGAGAGCTTTGATTTTACGGTTATAATAAAAATGATCGAATGAAGAAGAAATGCTACAACAAACCATCCGATAAAATTTGAGATGGGGATATTGTAATAAAAGCTTTCAGCATTCCATACCCAATATTGCTTCACTTCAAATGCAACTGGGTCAATAATTAAATCGATTAAGACAGCAAGTAATGAGCCAATTAGAGTATAAGAGATAAATTGATTTGTACCTGTTAAGACAATAGAAATAGCATGTGAACCAGCAATGACCATTAACCATGCAAATCCAATGGCAAGGGGAACACCAAGTAATTGAGGTCCAAAGTCACTTGTATAATAATAGTCACCAAATAGAAGTCCATACTCAACCCCAAGGTGCTCGGCAAATATGGATAATCCTACAACTAGTAGACTGACCGTTAGTCCGATTGCTGTACCAAATGTTTTAATAAAATAAATTCCTCCAATAACCCCCGCTAACACGAGGAAGACAACATTTGCCCACTCTAAATAAGAAGGAATAAGGTCAAAGCTTAATAGCACAATCCCAATAAAATACCAAATGAGAAAAACCTTATATGTTAACTCATCTGCTTTCACACTAATCCCCCATTTCTATCCACGATTATAGTGGATGTAAATTTCTTTGTACAACTTGTGTATGCTCGACAAGAGAGGAATATGCATTTGCGCATTTGTAAGCATTTACTTATTTTTTAGCTAGTTTAGTAGGAAGATACTGTATATAATGGAAAAATACAATGATGAACAGACGAGGTAGAAGTCAATGAACCAGGAATTAGTCATGTACATCCTGATTAGTGTTTTGGGTGGCTCAATAAGTATTTTTTTATGTGGTTATGGTTTAGTGAAAATAAAAGATGCTCCAGGTGGCAGATATTATGTTTTGGCAACATTTATGTGCGCTGTATTTGCGTTTGGCTATGCATTTGAGCTTGCGAGTACTACTTTGGAGCAAATGAAGATTTGGTTAAGAGTAGAATATTTGGCTTTGCCGTTTATTCCAGTATTTATTCTGCTTATGTGTTTTGACTATGTAGGAAAGAAGCTTAAGCAATGGGCTTACATTCTTTTATTTGGCATTCCGATTTTGACGATTACAATGCATTACACAAATGAATTTCATCATATTTATTACACATCTATGGATGTAAGAACAGATACTCCTTTTCCTGTACTACAACTTGAGGGTGGCCCCTGGTTCTATATTCACTCTATCTTTTTATACGTTTGTATTGTTATTAGTGTTGGGATACTTCTAATGCAGTTTCGGAAAGTAACACATAAATTTCGTTTGCAAACGAGCTTGATGATTGCTGGGTTATTAGTTCCTGTAATGGGAAGTGTTTTTTATATAACTGATACGAGTCCAAGTAATATTGATCTTGGACCAGTTTCAATGAGTATTACCTTTATTCTCCATGGTTTTGCATTGTTATCCTTCCAGATGTTTAACGTAGTACCAATTGCGAGAGAAATCGTGTTTGAAAGCATAGAAGAGGGGGTGATTGTCTTAAATCAACATGATGTGATTGTTGATTACAACTCAGCTATTGTTCCGGTTCTTCCATTGTTTGGTCCACATGCTATTGGAAAAGCTGTTAGAGATGTTCTGAACGATCACCTACTGCTTTTGGATCTCATTTTTGAAAAGCAGGAAGGAGATTACCAGTTAAAAATTGGTGATGTAACGAACTATTTTTATATTAAGTTTTCTCCTGTCAAAACGAAGCAAAGTGCATTAATCGGGAAAATTATCACCTTAGTAAATGTAACAGAACGAGTAAATATGGAGAAAAAGTTAAAAGAGCTAGCAAGTATAGATGGATTAACAAAGATTTATAATCGAACCTATTTTCTGGATAAAGCAAGTGCTATGATAAAGGACTTGTCTGTGAGCGGTGGCTACCTATCTATTATTATGTTTGATATCGATCATTTTAAAATGGTAAATGATCGATATGGACATGATGCTGGGGATCAGGTTTTAATCGACGTCGCAGCCTTAACAAAGGAGTATTTAAGGAATCAGGATTTGTTTGCACGCTACGGTGGGGAAGAGTTTATCATCTGCATGCCGGATACAACCGGCTTGGAAGCATATGAGTTAGTAGATAACTTACGAAAGAAAGTGTCGGAGTCTTTTACAATAGCTAGTAATAATAAGATTCATATAACATCTAGTTATGGAATATCAACTATTCTTTTAAATTCGGAGAAGGGAAATCTTACTATTCAAGAGCTCATGAGACAAGCTGACCAAGCTTTATATGCGGCAAAAAGGCACGGTAGAAATTGTGTGCAGGTGTATGAGAAGGAAGCCAGTATGTTTAATTGAAAACTATTTTCGAAATGCTCAGTGCTATTTTAGCCTGGGTATTTTTTGTTTGCTGATTGGATGAACGACAAAAGGTTGGTGGGAAGAGCGGGTAGTGTCGTTCGTAAGGGGATGAACGACAAAAGGTTGGTGGAAAGAGCGGGCGGTGTCGTTCATAAGGGGGATGAACGACAAAAGGTTGGTGGAAAGAGCGGGCAGTGTCGTTCATAAGGGGGATGAACGACAAAAGGTTGGTGGAAAGATTGGGCGGTGTCGTTCATAAGGGGGATGAACGACAAAAGGTTGGTGGAAAGAGCGGGCGGTGTCGTTCATAAGGGGGATGAATGACAAAAGGGTGATGGGAAACCTGCGCAAATGTCTTCATAAGGTGGATGAAGAACAAAATCAAGAAAGAAACCTGCGCAAATGGTCTTCATAAGACGGATGAAGACCAAAACCCAGAAGGAAACCGTTCCAAATGGTCATCATAAGACGGATGAAGACCAAAATCCAGAAGGAAACCGTTCCAAATGGTCATCATATGACGGATGAAGACCAAAATCCAGACATAACCCTGCGCAAATGGTCATCATAAGACGGATGAAGACCAAAACCCAGAAGGAAACCGTTCCAAATGGTCATCATAAGACGGATGAAGACCAAAATC
>NZ_JBLUOI010000080.1:13730-20123 GCF_048059995.1 Metabacillus sp. YM-086
TCCAGACGAAAACATGCCACAACATTCTTCATAAACCTGATAAACGACAAAGCATTACTTGAAAGTACTCAAAATGTTGTTCATGTTCAACCAAATCCAAACAAGACAAAAAAAGCAGCCCAAATTGGACTGCCACTGCCATACCCCATTATTGACTTTCCTCATGAAACCGCAGCATGTTGAGAAAAGCGTTTCGTCATCCATGCTCTGGATTTCCAGCGATAGAGCATAATAATACCTCGTACCCATTCGTCAGCGATAAAGGCAATCCAGACACCGACGAGCCCTAGATCAAAATGAATGCCGAGGATATAAGCAATTGGTACGGCGACTCCCCACATCGACAGTATTCCTACGTAGGTTGGAAAGCGGATATCACCCGTAGCCCGTAATGAGCTGATGATAATCATATTAAAGGCTCTGCCTGGTTCAAGAATGATGGTTAGGAGGATCAGGATCCCACCGACTTCAAGTATACGTTCATTGGAGGTGAAAATACCTAGTAAACGATCAGAGAAGAGCGAGAAGATTACGGCCATAAGCGTAGAGATAATGATTCCAGAATATAGGCTTTGTAAGCATCTTTTATATGCAGCTTCATAATCTTTTGCCCCAATCATGTACCCAACTAGAATTTGTGTACCTTGGCTAACGGCTAAGCTGAATAATAGAATAAGCATCATCAGATTTTGAGCATAGACCTTTGTGGTTAAAGCTTCGGTCCCAATCATTGTAATGAAGACTGTAATAACCATTTGCGACGTATTGTAAGAAAGTTGCTCACCAGCTGTAGGAACCCCAATATGAAGCAGATTTTTAAGATGGTGTACCGGAAGCTTAAAGAGCTCTTTTAAGTTAAGGGTAAAGTGAACACGCTTCTTTAAAATATAGAGGATGACAAAAAGGCCGATGATCCTTGAAACAACTGTGGATATAGCAACCCCTTGAACACCTATTACCGGAAATCCGAATGGACCAAAAATAAAGAAATAGTTCCCGATAATGTTAAGCAGGTTCATGCCGATTGTTAAATACATAGTGTCTTTTGTATAGCCATAGCTTTTAAGAATAGCTCCTGATGTCATGATTAATGCTTGCACAAAGGAAAAGCCTCCAACAAGCTGTAAATAAATCGTAGCATCCGGCATTAGTTCTGGTGGTAAGTTCATCAATTGTAGGATGTCTTCACTTGCGATGACAATGACAACACTAATCAGAATACTAAATAATAGATTGGCAGAAAGAGAAACCGTTGATACCTCTTTGGCATCTTTATAATTAGTACCACCTATATATTGAGCAACAAGTATAGTTGTACCTGTTGCAATAAATCCAAACATGACGATTAATAGAAATAAAATTTGGTTGGAAACTCCAACAGCAGCTACTGAGTTATCAGAGTATTGACTAAGCATCAATGTATCAGCATTTCCCATTAACATATGCAGAAGAGTCTCAATGAAAATTGGCCATGTTAGTGCAAATAATGTGATTTTACGACCTTGTCTTTCAAATGCCATTTTGTTCAACTCCTTTACATTGCTTTGATAATACTTAATAAGTTTACAAACATTGCAGTATAATAGAAAGAGAGAATAGCGATATATTTTGGATAAATACGACCTAAAGGAGAATTTGTGATGTCTCATATTGAGTTTTTTGCACCGCCTTCTCCCACTTTTATTCAGGGGGGAATTGCTATTTTTGAAGAAGGCAAAAAGCATTTTCGAAGAGTTTTTACTGTATTTGATTTGATTTATGTAAAATCTGGTGAATTATTTATAACAGAAGATGAAATTCCTTACACAGTAAGAAAAGGACAATATATTCTTTTAGTTCCTGGTTTTGAACATTATGGTCATAAAGGCAGCTCAATGAGGACAGAGTACTATTGGCTACATTTTGCCATTCCAACGCATTATGAGCTTGTGGACGAGGGGATTACGAATTGGGCGGATATTCACATTTCAAAGGGAGATCATGAGACACCACCAACTTATAAATTCTCTATACCTTGCTTAGGGGAAATTGAGAATACAAATTTTTTAGAAACGATTTTTCTTAATATTTTAAATGTGGATCATCAAACACCGGATTATCAGCTAAGACAGCAGCTGCACTTCCATGAATTTTTATTATATTTACAAAAGGAAGCATGCAAAATTCCAACAGCAGCTGAGAAGGTTGTGGACGGAGCTGTTAATTATATACAAGAGCATTATAAAGAAGAGGTGAAAATGGAGGACATCGCAGCTGCTCTTCACTTTCACCCGGATTATGTAACGCGTTGTATGCAAAAAATCGTCGGTGAAACTCCGAATATGTATTTAAACAAATACCGAATGAATCAAGCAAAAAAACTATTAGCAACAACTGATGATAAAATTGCCAACATAGCAAAAGAAGTAGGAATTGAGGACTCCACTTATTTTTCAAAGCTTTTCAAAAGGATGGAGGGAACCAGTCCAATTGAGTATCGAAAAATGATTCTTAGAAGGTAAAGAGGAAAAGGGAAACCTGATTTCCCTTTTCTACTCAATTAGCAATAGGGCAAACTCATTAGCATTGAGTGTTATTGATAACTCGTTTGAATGAGCGGCATATTCTTCTTCGTTCCAAAGATCATGAATGGTGCGATCCTTCAATTTAACGGGCAATGGAAGGGTTTGTATTTGTGATGAAAGATTTATGATGATCAAAACTAACTGCTTATTATTTTCTCTTTGATAACAAAGGACATTAGTTGATTCGTCAGCCATTAATATCGAGAATGCTCCGTCATTTGCAAGGACAGGATAAGAGTTACGGAGCTTGATGAGTTTCTTCATAAATGAAAGCATATCACTGTCTTGCTGATCATCATGCCATACCATACAGCCTCTGCATCCGGGATCTTGTTCACCAGATAGGCCGATTTCATCACCGTAGTAAATAGACGGAGAACCATAAAAGCTAAATTGAAAAACGCTTAATAATTTGACTCGTTGTTTGTTCATTCTAGCAAGATTTAAAATTCGCGGAGTATCATGACTTCCGACCATATTAAAGGAGAATGGATAAACAGGTTGTGGATATTGATGTAAATACCTTTGTAGTTCGTCTGAAAATTGCTTTGCATTTAGATCATCAAAGGCAAAAAAACGATGCAATAAATTTGAGAGCGGATAGTTCATTACAGCATCAAACATATCTCCTTCAAGCCATGGCATCGCATCATGCCAAACCTCTCCAACAAGATAAACGTCTTTATTGATTGACTTTATCGCCTGGCGAAACTCTCTCCAAAACTGATGATCAATTTCGTTTGCAACATCTAATCTCCATCCGTCAATATGACATTCTTTTATCCAATACTGACCAACTTCTATTAGATATTTTTTCACATCCGGGTGCTGTGTGTTTAATTTTGGCATCGACCTTTCAAAAGAGAAGGTTTCATAAAGAATCTCTCCAGATTCTTTAATAGATACATGAAACCAGTCCTTGTATGAAGAATTTTGACCATTTTGAAGCACATCCTGAAACGGTGGAAAGTTTTTTCCGCAATGATTAAACACAGCATCAAGCATGACCTTTATGCCTTTATCATGACAAGAAGTAACAAGCTTTTTAAGCGTTTTTTTATCTCCGAATTGTGGATCAATTTCAAAATAATCAATTGTGTCATATTTATGATTAGAATGTGCTTTGAAAATTGGCGTAAAGTAGATTCCTGTTATGCCTAACTCAACTAGGTAATCTAAATGTTCTATGACTCCTTCTAAATCTCCGCCGAATAGAGTAGTTGGTGTAGGTTCAGTGCTATTCCATGGGAGCGTACCTTTTGGATCATTATGAACATTTCCGTTTGCAAACCGGTCAGGAAAAATTTGATACCAAACTGTATTTTTTACCCAATCAGGTGCTGCAAACACGTCGGATTGATGATAATAAGGAAGGCAAAAATAGGCTGAAAAGTCTTCATGAACTGTATCGTAAATTCCTTTCTCTGTAAAAAATAGCTCTTCGTCACCGCTTTTAATATGAAACGCATATCGTAATCGCTGTTGTGGAGGAGAGATAGCAATGAACCAATAATCAAAAAGGCCATCACTTCCACTAATACTCATCTCCATAGTTGTGTGAACCCAATGGTTTTCATGAAACTCAAAGGGATCACCATATACAACAGTTACAGAGCTTATATCTTGAGCTTTTGTTCGGAGCTGAATATGAAAAGTTCCATCAGAATTAGGATAAGCAAATTGATCTCTTGAACGATGATAAATGGCTTCTTTTTGCATGGATACCTCCTTAGTAGCTTTTTGTATTACTAAGCTTCTTCAAAACACATAAACGATATTCACTGAAGAATCATTTTGAAGAAGAAGATCATTTACATTTGACGGTCGGTTGCCTGAAGCGATATTCTTAAGAACGTAGTGATATAAGAAAGTAGGAGGAACGGAACAAAATGCGTAGACAAGCTTTAAAACTTTTCCTCATTCCGTTTCTTCTTTTTTATGCCTTCCCTGTGAGCGCAGCTGAAAAAGAAGAAAAGGCATGGCAGGAAGAGATTGCCTATTATGTAGTTGTTGATCGCTTTAATAATGCAGACCCGAATAATGATGGAGATGACCTGAATTTTGAGGATCCTGCAGCATACCATGGTGGCGATATTGAAGGAATTCTAAAAAAAATAGATTATCTTCATGACATGGGATTTACCACCCTGATTTTATCACCAGTGTTTAAAGAAAATGAGAACTCAGAAGTAAAGCAGATTGATGAGCATGCTGGAACAGTTGAAGATGTAAAGAAACTCGTTGATGAAGCTCATAAACTTAACATGAAAATTATGCTAGATTATGGACAGAAAAATGAAGATATGATCTCAACTGCAACTTCATGGATGCAAGAAACAGGGATAGATGGGTACTACATCAAACAAGCTGATGAAGTGAATCAGGAAGTTTGGCAGGAATTTCATCAAAAACTAAAAGAAATTAATGAAGAGTATTATTTGGTAGGAACTGTAAAAGAGCATAATTCAGATGTTATCTCTGCTTATATGGAATCCGGTTTTGATTCGTTGCTGAATATTCCCTTTTATGAAGCAGCTACCCAAGCATTTGCTAATGTTGATCAATCATTAAAACCTGTTACAGAAGTTACAGAACAATCATCACCTCTACTTAGCACATATGTTGATAGCGATGAAACCGTTCGTTTTACAAGACATGCCATTCAAAATAACCAACATCCTGGTGTAAGGTTGAAGATGGCCTTTGCTTATATGTATTCCACTCCTGGAACACCAATTGTGTACTATGGCTCTGAGATTGCTGTTGACGGAGGAGAACCGCCTACGAACCGACCGTTAATGAACTTTCAATCAGATGAAGAATTGATTGATTATCTTGAAAAGCTTGCGATCGTCAGAAAAACTCTTCCTTCTTTAACAAAAGGTGACTATGAGTTGCTGTATGAAAAAGATGGAATGATTATTTTTAAGCGAATGTATGAAGAAGAAACAGTCGTAGTTGCTATTAATAATTCAACAGAATCACAGAAAATAAAAATTTCTGATGAACAAATTGCAGAGGATAAAAAACTTCAAGGGCTTCTAACTGGAGATACGTTTGAAGAGGAAAACAATGAATACGAGTTTATCATTGATAGAGAGATTGCCGAAATATACGAAATAAAAGAAAAAACCGGTTTAAATATTCCGTTTATTAGTGTGTTTATTATTGTACCAACACTATTTATCATCTTTTTAGTATTGGCTAAAAAGCGTGGGAAGAAGAAGTAAAAAGAAGGCTGCCGTATGGAATCGTAAGAGGTTCGGTTTCCAAATACAAAGCTAAATTAGCATATAATTAGCAGTCAACGATAGTTTAAACATACTAACATTAGTAGCATAAACCAAGGCCATGGTTTGTGCTACTATTTTTTTATAGTAGAAGTGAAGGAAGGTCGATCCGCTTATGGGACCATGTTAGAGTCCGTATTTTAAACCGGCCAACTTCACACCCTTGTTTGAATCAGTTTAGTATGTTGGGTCCTAGAGATCGTGTATAAGAAAATGGAATCGTTAAGGTACTGTGAAGGCTTCTATGATTGGTTATAAAAGGAGAATATTTATATGAAACATGTCATCGCTCTTGATGTAAGTAAAGGGAAAAGTACCATTGCCATTTATGATGGCTATAGACAATGTGAATTTGAAGGGGAATTGTATCATACACGCATTGATTTTGAGCAGCTACACCTTCGTATTAAGGAAATAACAGCTCTTGATGGACAAGCTCCTGAAATCGTATTTGAGGCGACGGGTGTCTATTCAAAATCAGTTGAGAAGTTTCTACGGGATCACGGACATACTTACTGTCGCATGAACCCTCTTGAAGC
>NZ_JBLUOI010000081.1:0-19662 GCF_048059995.1 Metabacillus sp. YM-086
TGCGGTATCAACATTATGGGATGAGAACTCTATTTTCATTCCTGGGTTGAGAGCGAAAGATCATGAATGTTTTTTGTGTGAAATAAACATCACCTTAGTATAAAGGTCACACAAAGGTCAAAAAAGTGCACCTTTTTAGTCAATTGAGTTTATCGTAATAAAAATGAAAACGCTTTATACTTGGTTTAAGCAAGCGGTTACAAAAGCAACTAGGTGGTGATGATGAAGTGAGTGCCAAAATAAATACTAATGAATTGGCAGCAAAAGAAAGCCATGTGAATCAAGCATTACAGGCAAAACGAAAAACGAGACTGAAAAAAGCTTTAGGCTATGCAGCATTCGTAGGACCTGCACTTTTATTCTTTATTTTGATTCAAATTATCCCGTTTATTATGGGGGTTTACTATTCATTTACTTCATGGAATGGAGTAAGTTCGAATGTTGAATGGGTAGGATTACAAAACTATATTACGATCTTTACTGATGATAAAAAGTTTTTTAATTCATTCCTATTTACAACAAAGTTTATGTTTGCTGCTGTTATAATCAGTAACCTTTTAGGGTTTGGATTAGCTTTACTATTAAATGCAGCATTGAAAACAAAGAATATCCTAAGAACTGTATTCTTCATCCCGAACGTTATCGGTGGATTACTACTAGGGTTTATCTGGCAGTTTATCTTCGTTAAAGGTTTCGCATCTATTGGGAATATGACAGGAATTAAATTCTTCCAATTACCTTGGTTAGGTGATGAGGCAACAGCGTTCTGGGGAATTGTTATCGTATTCGCTTGGCAAATCAGCGGTTACATGATGGTTATCTACATTGCTGCACTTCAAGGTGTAGATACTTCTTTACTAGAAGCAGCAAGAATGGATGGAGCATCAAACTGGTCTATTCTTAAAAACGTTATTGTTCCTTTAATTTTACCTGCCTTTACGATTTGTTTCTTCTTAACAATCTCAATGGCATTTAAAATATTCGACTTAAACCTTTCCTTAACAGGTGGCGGTCCATTTAACTCTACAGAATCAGTAGCGATTAATATTTACCAAGAAGCATTCATGAACAACCGATATGGCTTAGGTACAGCAAAGTCTATTCTATTCTTTATCGTTGTGGCTGTGTTTACAACACTACAAGTAACATTTACGAAGAAAAAGGAGGTTGAAGCATAATGAATAGAGGCTATACAAAAGGAACATTCGTTTTAGAAGTTCTAGGAATTATGCTCGGCCTAATTTTTCTTATACCGTTTTACTTCGTAGCAATCAACTCAGTTAAAGGCTTTTCGGAAATACTAATTGACGCAGCAGCGTTACCAAAGGAAGTTCTATTTAGTAACTATGCAAAAGTATGGGAAGTTATCAGCTTCCAAGATGCGTTTTTAAACTCTTTAATTATTACAGTGTTTAGTATCGCTGGTATTGTTGTCATTAGTTCTATGGCAGCTTGGAAGATGGTTAGAACACCTGGAAAACTAAGTAAAATCTTATTCATCTTCTTTGTCTCAGCAATGGTTATTCCATTCCAAACGGTTATGATTCCATTAATGAAATTGGGTGGTACGCTTGGAATTATGAACAGTATCCCAGGTATTGTGATCATGTACTTTGGATTTGGAGTTTCACTCTCACTGTTCTTATATCATGGTTTTGTGAAAACAATTCCACTTGAGATTGAAGAATCTGCAAGTATTGATGGTTGTACACAGTTTGGTGTCTTTTGGAGAATTGTATTCCCATTATTAAAACCGATCACTGTAACCGTTATCATTCTTAATACATTATGGATTTGGAATGACTACTTACTTCCATTACTTGTGTTACAAGATGCAAGCTTAAGAACAATTCCTTTAGCGACAAGCTCTTTCTTCGCACAATATACAAAGCAATGGGATATGGGATTGGCAGCATTAGTACTAGGTATTGCACCAGTAATTGTGTTCTTCCTTTTCCTACAAAAACACATCATTAAAGGGATTGCAGCTGGGTCTATTAAATAGTTTCAGCTATCAAAATCGTATATAATGTTCAATTGCTAGGTCTTTAGTAAATGGAACATTTATATAAAAATATAAAGATATAAATTAGGGAGGTCTACTGTAATGAAGAAACTGATGCTTTTAGGTTTGTCAATGCTATTAGTTTTAGGTATCTTAGCTGGTTGTAATTCAAACAAGCAAGAAGGTGCTTCTGAAGGTAACAAAGATTCTGGTTCAGGTGATGGGGAAGTTGTAACATTAAATCTGTTCCAATTTAAAGTTGAAATTGCTGATCAGCTTCAAGAAATGATTAAAGAATTTGAAGCAGAGCATCCAAATATTAAAGTAAAACTTGAAACTGTTGGTGGTGGCGCTGACTATGGTGCTGCTTTAAAAGCTAAATTTGCGTCAGGCGAAGAGCCAGATATTTTCAACAATGGTGGCTTTAAAGAACTTGAGCTTTGGAAAGAGCATTTAGCAGACCTTTCAAACGAGCCATGGGCAGAGCATGTTCTTCCTATCGGTAAAGTTCCAACAACAGATGCAGATGGTAAATTATATGGTATGCCAGTAAACCTTGAAGGTTATGGATTCATTTATAACAAAGACTTATTTGAAAAAGCAGGTATTACTGAAACACCAAAAACTCTTTCTGAATTACAAGATGCTGTTAAGAAGCTTGAAGCAGCTGGAATTAAAGCATTCTCAGCTGGTTATGGAGAGTGGTGGGTAATTGGTCAACATTTATTCAACATTCCTTTTGCCCAACAAGATGATCCTGTTGCATTCATCGAAGGTTTAAATGATGGTTCTACTAAATTTGCTGGAAATGAGCAATTCTCACAATTAAAAGAAGTAATTGATCTTGAAGTGAAAAATGGTGTTGGTAACCCAATCACAACAGATTATAATACTCAAGTAACATTATTTGCTTCAGGTGAAGCGGCAATGCTACAACAAGGTAACTGGACTGAAAACATGATTACTGAAATCAATCCAGACATGAACATGGGCTTCTTACCAATACCTTTAAATGATGAAGCTGATGCTGATGTATTACCAGTTGGTGTTCCAAATAACTGGGTATTAAACAAAAACTCTGAGCACTTAGAAGAAGCGAAAACATTCTTGAACTGGATGGTTTCTTCTGAAACAGGAAAACGTTATATCACGGAAGAATTTGCGTTCATTCCTGCATTTGATAATATCGAAGCGTCAGGTTTAGGTGATTTAGGTCAATCAATTCTTGAATACTCTAAAGCAGAGAAAACAATTCCTTGGACTTGGTTCAGATGGCCAGATGGAGCAAACAAAGAGTTTGCTGCAACAATCCAAGAATATGCAGCTGGTAAAATCAGCTATGAAGAAGCTTTAGAAAAATTCCAAGCAACTTGGGATAATCTGAAGTAATAATAATAACTAAGAAGCATGTCTATAATAGGCATGCTTTTTAGCTATATGTACGGAGTCTGGTAGGGCTTACATTTCGCTTAGGTAATTTCTAGTCTATAATGATAATAATAGATGAAAAGATTGGAGGTTCCAAGTTGTCAAAAACAAGCATAAGAAATAAACTTATTGTTCTTCTATTACTCATTACGATTGTTCCATTTGGGACTTCCATTGTGATTACATATTTATATACAAAGGAATCGCTAAAAGATGAGTTTATAGAAGAAAATGTAAACCTCCTATATCAAGGAAAGTTAAATATAGAAGGCTACATAGGTGAATTAAAAAATTTAACTTTATCGTTTTATAACAACATTGATTTTATGAGGTATTTGCAAAATCCTCCTGCAGGAGATGATTATTTAGCAAAAGAAACAGTTAAAAATGTGATATTAACGATTCTTTATGCTGAAGAGAATATTAATAGAGTAAACTTTGCTTTGGTTGAGCCTAATCAAAATGTTTCTGTATCTAAAAAGTCAGCTGTTGTGTTTTCCCCTTTAAATAAATTCCGCAATCGTGATAACTATGAAAAAGCTTTAGATAGCCAATATCATATCCATATAGAACCAATGGAAATTATGCAAGAGGAATCATCTAATCATAAATCGAATAAACAGAAAGATGTTTTTTCCCTTCATAGAGCGATTGTTAATGTACCATCTGATGAATTACTTGGCTATATTTCATTAGACATAAATTCAGAGCAGCTACTTAATATTACTCATAAATTATATGTAAAAGATAAAGAAGAGTTTTATATTATAAGTCCTGATGGAGAACTCATTTTTAGATCTAATTATGAAGTATCTGAAGATCAGCAATGGATTAAAAGACTGATTCAGAATGAAGATACAAGTGGGATGATGGAATGGAAGAAAGACTCCTTTGAAGGCTTAATGATTTACGAAAAGCTGGACGATTCATCAGGAGGATGGTTCCTTGTTAAACGAATTCCCTATACCTCTGTTTTTGAAAGTGCTCTTAGTGTGGCAAAAATCAATATTTTATTTGGAGTAATCGGATTAATTCTTGTTGTATTGGCGACTCTTTTTGTTTCATTTAAAATCACAACACCTATACGAGTTCTTTTGCAAAATATTAAGCAAGTTGAAAGTGGAAATATGAATGTTCAGTTTGATTCACTTGGAAACGATGAAATTGGTACTCTTGGTGAACGGTTTAAAGAAATGATGTCAAAATTAAATCATCTAATTAATCGGGAATATAAGCTCGAGCTAGAAAACAAAACAAATCAATTGAAGGCACTTCAATCACAGCTTAATCCTCATTTTTTATATAATGCCTTGCAATCAATTGGAACGCTTGCTTTAAAAAATAACGTTCCACAGGTATACACGCTTGTTACCCATCTCTCAAAAATCATGAGATATGGAATGACAATTGATGAAAATATTGTTCCATTAACAAAAGAAATTGATTATACAAAAGCATTTTTATTATTACAAAAAGAGAGATTTGGCGATCAGTTTGAATATTCGATAGAATTCACAAAAGAAGATTTGCTTATTATGGTTCCTAAAATGATTCTTCAACCGATTATTGAAAACTACTTTAAACATGGATTTGATCGAAGTATTGAAAAAATAGGATTATTAAAAATTGTGGGTAAGAGGGAGAAAGACCAACTAATTATTACAGTTTTAGATAATGGAAAAGGAATTAGTGAAAGTAGATTAGATGAAATTCATCAGTCATTTTTAGAAAATAAAGCTAATAGCAGTGGAAACGGTACAAACATAGGGCTAAGAAACATATATTTACGCCTAAAGTTATACTACGGTGAGCAAGCCAGTCTGCAGATTGAAAACCATGAGAATTATGGTACATTGGTGACAATTAAACTTCCAGTAGAATCAGGAGGTCTTACGAATGAAAGCAATCATAATTGATGATGAAAAACATGTAAGAGACGGTCTTCTTTTGTTAGCAGAATGGAAGCGATTAGGAATTCAAGAAGTGTTTGAAGCAAGTGATGGGGAAGAAGCGAAAAGTATGATAGTAGAACATCAGCCAGAGATTATTTTTACTGATATGAACATGCCAAAATTAGATGGAATTCAGCTTCTAAAATGGCTGAAAGAAACTGAAATAACGAGTAAAACAATTGTGGTTAGCGGTTATGATGATTTCCACTATATGAGAAATGCAATTACGTACGGAAGCTTTGATTATTTGTTAAAGCCTATTGAACCAGATGCTCTTAACGAAACTTTAGAAAGAGCAGTGAATGAGTGGAAGAAGCAAGCGCAAAAAAGGGAATCAACTAAGGAAACAACAAGAGTGATCAATGAAGCAAAGCCGTTCTATTGGGATCATATTTTCACAACTCTTATTTCACACACACCTCCATCACCTGAGCTTATTCAAAAAGTTCAAAAAGAATATGGTGTGAATATTAATGAGGGACAGTGTACAATTTGCTTGTTATTGTTAAATTGTAGAATTGTCAAAAGGTTTGAAGAAGATAAGAATCTAGCATTTTTTACAATATTGAATATTTGCAATGAATTAGTTCGTAATGACCAAAGCGGCTTTTGTTTTAAGAATGGGAACCAAAAAGACGAAATTGTTATTCTATTATGGAAGCATAAAAACGAAGTAAAACTTATGGAAAGTATTCAAAAGGAAATTGAGAGGTTTACTAATACGAAAGCAGTTATTGCAATTGGGAAGCCATCTGGAAAATTAGAGGAAGCTTATCATTTTGCACAAAAAACGTTATTAAAACACAATATGGTAGATGTTCATAAGAAAAATCACATTATGACGTATGAGGATATCACATCAAGACCATTGCTGCATCTTTTTGATTATGCTGAAAAAATAAAGTGGACAATACAAAGTGGAAGTATTGACCAAATGGATGAAGTGATAAATGACATTTTCCACAAGCTAGAATCTCAGCATTTTCTTTCATTTGAGCAAATTCAAGACTGGGAAAATCAATTCGAAGTGTTGCGTAAAAATTGGTTAAAAGAATATCAGCTTAGTGAAGAAACCACCTATTACAATGGGCAAGATTATTGGGATGAAGATGGAACCTTTTCATTCACAAAATTTAAGGAAGAGAAAACAAAGGAATTCCACGAATTAATTGAGCTCTTGAATCATGTGAAATATCAAAAAGAAAAGAATAGTATTCAAGAAATAGAAGCTTTCTTGAGGGAAAACTATGACAAGGATTTCACTCTGCAGGAAATTGCTGATCGTTTCTTTTTAAGTCGTGAATATATATCAAGGAAATTTAAGCATCAATACAACGAAACCATTACAAATTATATGACAACAATACGAATTGATAAAGCAAAGGAGCTTCTAGAAAACCCGCATCTAAAAGTTTATGAAATATCGTTTAAAGTTGGTTATCAGAATGAAAAGTATTTTAGCAAAGTGTTTAAAAAGGTCGTTGGGATGACTCCGAATGAATACCGGGTGAAGGTAGCAGACCATTAATCCCTAATAGAGCAAAGTTTATTTTAAATCTTTGCTCATTTAAATTTTAATGATAATATATAGCTTATTAAATTTGTACGGGGGATTTTATGCGGATCTTCAGAATTTTGAACAACAATGCCGTAGTAGTAATTGATGGGCCACAGGAGAAAATTGTTATGGGAAATGGTATCGCTTTTCAAAAAAGTAGAAATGATATTGTTCCTAAAAATAAGATTGAAAAAATATTTGTATTACACGAGGCATCCTCTGAGAAGTTCCAGCAATTATTAGCTACCTTACCAGAAGAGCATATTGAGCTAGCTGAAAATATTATTAGTTATGCAGAAGGATACCTAAGTTCACCACTTAGTGATCATATTCATATTGCTTTAACTGATCATCTTTCATTTGCATTAGAAAGAATTAAGCAGGGTATACCTATCAAAAATAAACTATTAAATGAAATAAAGATGCTTTATAAAAGCGAATTTGAAATAGGTTTGTGGGCAAAGAAAGAAATTAGTAGTAAGCTCGGAATTGAAATTCCTGAGGATGAGGTTGCGCATATCGCTCTTCATATTCATACAGCTAAATTGGATGCTCCTTCTATGAGTGAATCTTTAAAGCAAGCATCTATTTTAAGTGATTTTGTTCAACAAGTTGAAGAATTCGTTGGAGAAAAGATCGAGGAATCTTCAATCAATTATCAGAGACTTATTACACATCTTCGCTTTGCCTTAAATCGGATTTCTTTAGGAGAAAAATTTGACCCGATTGACCAAGATATGATGGACCTCATACAAGGTAAATATCAAACAGCATATTCTTATTCAAGAAAAATATTAGACAAGTTGAGTAAAGAATATGAGATTGAATTTCCAGAATCAGAGGTAGCATATATTGCGATACACATTCAAAGGCTATTAAAATAATTATATTATAGAAATTTTTATGTTGACGGTTTCAATATGTTCTTATAGAATAAATGAAACAACAATTTTATATGTGGGATTGTTACTGATAACGCAGGCAAGACCTAGAATATATAGGATGACATAGGTAGATCATCTTCTTTGAAGCTACCTTTTTATCCATATATTTTAGGTCTTTTTTTGTTGTCTGTAACACCCTACAAACGTATAGGGAGGAATACAACATGAATCATCGTGAAGTGGCAGAACAACTTGTTGCGAAGCTTGGAGGCAAAAATAATGTAATAAGTGCTGCTCATTGTGCAACACGTCTTCGTCTAGTAATTGAGGATGAAAATTCAATTGATAAAAACGGGATTGAGGAACTAGAAGGAGTAAAAGGAGCATTTTCAAGTTCTGGTCAATTTCAAATTATATTTGGTACAGGAACTGTTAATAAAGTGTATCAACACTTTGCTCCATTAGTCGGAGCTTCAATGGAAGATGAATCAACTAACAAAGGGGAATCTCATAGCGATGCGGCTAAAAGAAAAATGAACCCTTTTGCTCGTTTTGCTCGAACTTTATCTAATATATTTGTTCCAATTATTCCTGCAATTGTTGCAGCGGGTATGTTAATGGGTCTTTTAGGATTAATGAAAACGTATAACTGGGTAGACCCAGAAAGTGCTTTATTCGTCATGCTAGATATGTTCTCATCTGCAGCTTTCATTATTCTGCCAATCTTAATCGGCTTTAGTGCAGCAAAAGAATTTGGAGCTAATGGTTACCTTGGAGCAGTTATTGGTGGGATTATGATCCATCCTTCCCTTCTAAATCCGTGGGGATTAACAGATGCTGTCCCTTCTACACTTGACTTTTTTGGTTTTGGAGTTGAAATGCTAGGGTATCAGGGAACTGTTATTCCTGTTCTATTAACTGTTTATATTATGGCTAAAGTAGAAAAAGGCTTACGTAAAATTGTTCCAAATGCGATTGATTTATTAGTAACACCTTTTATAACTGTTATTTTTACAGGTTTTGTTGCCCTGCTTATCATTGGTCCAATTGGAAGAGTACTAGGAAATGGGATCACAACAGTATTAGATGTAGTTTATAGTACAGCTGGACCAATTGCCGGGTTAGTATTTGGCGGACTTTACTCAACTATTGTTTTAACTGGTGTTCATCACAGCTTCCATGCCATTGAAGCAGAGCTATTAGCTAATGTTGGAGGTAACTATTTACTCCCAATTTGGGCGATGGCAAACGTTGCCCATGGGGGAGCAGCATTGGCCGTATTATTCAAAACAAAGAATAAAAAAATCAAGGGAATTGCAGGTCCCGCAGCTTTATCTGCCTTTTTAGGCATAACTGAGCCAGCAATTTTCGGTGTGAACCTAAAGTACAGAAGACCTTTTATTGCTGCAGCTATTGGTGGAGCTCTTGGCGGAGCATACGTTGTGTTCACGAATGTAATGGCTAACGGAATTGGTTTAACAGGCATCCCACAGTTTGCCATTGTCCAGGATCCACTTAATTATGGAATTGGTTTTCTTATTGCAACAATAGGTGCTTTTATCGCAACCTTATTATTAGGTTGGAAGGAAGAAAAATAAGAGAATAGAGGTTGGCTTTGAAGTTTCAAAGTCAACTTTTTCATATGGGAGGTTGAAAGTATGAGAAGTGGAGTTATTTCCTTAGGTGAGGCACTCATTGATTTCATTCCGTTAGATAAACAAAATAATCATTATCAAAAAAGTCCAGGAGGTGCACCAGCCAATGTAGCTGTTGGAATATCGAGGCTAGGTTTAAAGTCAACCTTCTTAGGAAAAGTAGGAGATGATGTTCTAGGTAAGTTTCTTTACGAAACACTAGAAAATCATCATGTACGAGTTAATCAAATGGTATTTACTTCAGAGCATAAAACAGGTGTTGTGTTTGTAACAAATGCTGAAGATGGAGAACGTAGCTTTGATTTTTATATAAACCCAAGTGCAGATCGGTTTCTTGAGTCAAAAGAAATAGATAAGGAGGATTTTGTTACTCATAAAATCTTTCACTTTGGTTCAATATCAATGATCAGTGATTCGTCAAAGGAAGCGACCAAGTACGGAGTTGAGCTCGCTAAAAAGAACAATATGATCGTTTCTTACGATCCTAATTTACGTTTGGATCTTTGGGACTCCGAAAAAACAGCGAGAGAAACCATTAAAAGCATGATAAACTTTGCAGATATTCTTAAAATCTCGGAAGAAGAATTAACATTCATTACTGGGGAAAAAGAGATTGTCAGAGGTATAGAAGTCATGAAAAGCTATGACATTCCATTACTCATTGTGACAATGGGAGCTTTAGGTAGCTATGTATGTACTTCCGATGGATACGAACATGTACCAGCATTAAAGGTGGACGCTGTTGACACAACAGGTGCCGGTGATGCTTTTGTTTCTGGAATTTTATACTCGATCAATGAGTATGACGGAGACATTCGTACACTCTCATTAGAAAAAGCAGTAGAGATGGCTAGATTTGCTTCGATATCGGGTGCACTTGCTGCTTCAACAAAAGGGGCTATGACAGCTCTACCAACGTTAGAGCAGATAAAAATGCTACTAGCAAAAGTGGGTGGGAACGTTGAATAAAGACAAACAACTACGTCAAGAAGTTGCCGAAGAAATCGAAAACCATCGTAACCTTGTTAAGCAGGATCCATATCGCTTGCATTATCACCTTATGCCACCTGTAGGGTTATTAAATGATCCAAATGGTTTCATTCAAATGAATGGAGAATATCATCTTTATTATCAATGGATGCCATTTAAAACAGGACATGGAGCAAAATTCTGGGGACATTATTCTTCAAAAGATTTAGTGAATTGGAAGCATGAAGAAATTGCACTTACTCCATCAGAATGGTTTGAAAAAAATGGTTGTTATTCAGGAAGTGCGATCGAGCATGATGGCCATTTTTATGTTTTTTATACTGGGAATGTCAAGAATGAACGGGGAGAACGTGAAACCTATCAATGCTTGGCTGTTTCAAAAGATGGCATTCATTATGAAAAGAAAGGGCCGGTAGTTACCTTACCAGAAGGCTTTACCGCTCATTTTCGTGATCCTAAAGTATGGCAACAAGATGAGTTGTTTTTTATGGTGGTAGGAGCTCAAACAAAAGACTTAAAAGGCTCAGTTGTATTACTTAAATCTAATGATCTCTTCAACTGGGATTATGTCGGAATACTAGCAGGTGGAGGGGAAGGAAAACTGGGTGACTTTGGCTATATGTTTGAATGTCCAGATTTATTCAATCTTGAGGGAAAGGATATCCTTATTTTCTCTCCACAAGGCTTAGAGCCAAAGGGGATGAACTACCAAAATGTATATCAGGCTGGCTATGTGGTTGGACATTTTAACAGCCAAACTGGTGCGTATGATCATCAACTTTTTGAAGAGCTTGACCGAGGGTTTGATTTTTATGCTCCGCAAACTACTATTGATACTCATGGTAGAAGACTTCTCTTTGCATGGATGAGTGTACCAGACCAGAACGAGCAGGAACACCCGACTATTGAATACAAATGGATCCATAATATGACTCTTCCACGCGAACTAAATTTGATTGATGGAAAGATTCATCAAACACCTGTTAAAGAATTAGAACATTTAAGAGACAGTGAAATGATAAGCTATTCGGTGAAGCTGAATAAGGAAAGTAGAGAATTAGACGGCATTAGTGGAAAAACAATAGAGTTAATGTTAGATCAAATTGAAGTAGATGAGGGTTGGATGGAAATATCTATAAGTGATGCCGGAAGATTGATCTATTCCTCAGATCAAAAAATATTTACATTTGAAAGAAAAAGCTATGTTGACGGAACAACTGAAAAACGTCAGTGTAAGCTTGAGGAATTGAATTCACTTAGACTATTTATTGATACATCATCAATTGAAATTTTTATTAATAATGGAAAAGAGACATTTACTTCTCGTTTTTTCCCTAATCCTGCAGACCAGCATATTTCATTTTCTGCTTCTAAGGAAGTAAGCTTTACTGTGAATAAGTGGAATCTAGGGTAATGAAAACTAAAACAGATATTTCAGCGTGACAAGGAGAAAGGTACCCTTTATATGTTGTGGGTACCTTTCTGTTACTTCGAACAAGATGCGCGCTCTACAATTTCTGGTGTCATGATTTGTACATGTGGTACAGATGATTTGTCGTTGATTAGCTTCATTAGTGAATCAACAATTTTAACTGCTAATTGATCAATAGGTACCCCAACACTAGTTAATGGAGTTTCAAGTGTGCCCATTTGTGGAATATTATCATAGCCGATAACAGACATATCTTTAGGTATAATTAGGTTTTCTTCTCTTAGACTACGAATAATTCCTGATGAGATGTCATAACTGCTTCCAATTAGAGCTGTGGGCTTATACGTTGAGTGTAATAATTTTTTTGTTGCCACATACCCGTCATACCAATCAAGACCTCCTGAATTAACAAGATTTTCTGCATTTACTGATAAATTAAATTCCTTCATAGCTTTTTGAAATCCTTTAAATTTTTCCATCTGTCTACGATCAACAGGTGAAAAATCACCTATAAACGCAATCTTACTATGTCCCAGTTTGTATAGGTATTCAACTGCATCATACATTGCTTGCTGCCAATTAACATCAATAACAGGAAGTACATTATTTCCTGCCACTCCATGTGCAATGGTAGGGATGGAGCTTGTTAGAGATTGGTCAGTTAATGTTTCATCATTTTCCTCAAAAACAATCATTCCATCAACTTGAAAGCGCTTAAACATTTCGAATGATGTTTTAATCGGATTAATAGATAAAATCATAGAGTATGAATGTTTGCTAATTTCTTCATTAATCTTTGTGACTAATGTTGATAAAGTAGCTCTTTCAATGGAAGGCCAAACTAATCCGATTGTTTTCGTTTGCTTCGAAACGAGGCGTTGAGCAGCAAAGTTAGGTTCATAACCTAATTCTTTAGCAATTTTTAAAATTTTCTCTTTTGTTTCGGGTTTAACAAGATCACTATCATTTAAAGCCTTTGAAACGGTAGAATAACTTACACCTGCTAAATTTGCAATATCTTTAATTGTTACATTCATAGTGTTGTCACCTTTACATTGAATGATTTTTGAGAATTACAACGTTGTTATAAAAAAAGTTAATTTATTATGAGAATATTATTTATAATGTAACATTTTATTAGGGAGATTCATAGTTAAATCAATAATTTCACCAAAAAATTCTAGGTATTTATAAAAAAGTTATTGAAAACGTTGTCATATTCAGAAATTTTCGTTAATATGGTAATAACAACGTTGTTATTTTACTTGATTATTGATTTAAGACTAATGTTGGAAACAAAATAATGTATTTGTAAGCGTTATCTAAGTAGGAGGGATATTATTCGAAAACAACAACTAGTAGTGGGTTAAATGATATTAATCAGTAAAGGCTCCTACATAATAATCAAGAGACCCTCACTATGATGAAAAGAGTGGTAGAACGATAGGATTGGATTTTTAACAAAAGTAAACAAGGGGGAAATAGAAATGAAGAAGTTAGGTACTTTATTGTCAGTAATAGGGTTAACATCAAGTATTTTATTAGCAGGCTGTGGTGCAGAAAGCTCAAACGGGGGCAGTGCTGATGAACCAAAGATTTTAAAGCTTGCTGAAATTCAACCAGAGGATTACCCAACAACTGTAGGTGCAAAGGAATTTGCTAAATTAGTAGAAGAAAAAACAGATGGTCGTTACAAAGTAGAAGTTTATGCTGGTGGACAATTAGGGGATGAGAAAAGTGCAATTGAACAAGTACAGTTAGGGTCAATTGATGTAGCGCGTGTTAATGCAGGTCCTTTAACAGAATTCTCTGATGATATTGGTGTTCTTGCATTGCCTTATATTTTCAGAGATGAAATACATCAATGGGATGTACTTAATGGAGAGGTTGGTAAAGAGTTATTAAAAACACTTGAGCCATCAAATATGATTGGTCTTTCATTCTATGACTCTGGTAAGAGAAGCTTCTATAACTCGAAGAAACCAATTGAAACACCTGAAGATCTTGAAGGCTTGAAGATACGTGTTCAACAATCAGATATGGTCATTGATATGGTTAAAGCATTAGGTGCTTCTGCTACACCAATGGCTTTTGAAGAGGTTTATTCTGGTATACAAACTGGAGTTATAGATGGTGCAGAGAATAATTTCCCAAGCTATTATTCTACAAATCATTTTGAAGTGGCTAAATACTACACACTTGATGGACATTCTACTACTCCAGAACTTTTGGTTATGTCTAAATCTACATGGGATCAGTTAAGTGATGGAGATAAAAAGGCCTTTGAGGAAGCGGCAATGGAGTCGGTTGATGTTCAACGTAAAGCATGGGATGAGTTAGAAGAAAAAGCAAGAACGGATATTGAAGCAAATGGTAATGAAATTATTGAAATTGAAGATACAACACCTTGGAGAGAAAAGGTCCAGCCTGTTTATGATAAATATGGTGAACAGTATAGTGACTGGATTGAAAAGATTAATAATCTTTAATTTCTAATGTGAGAGAATGACTCGAGTTATTATTTTAACAATTTAGTATGCTCGAGTGATTCTCAGCTAAATAGGAGGCTCTTTTCAATGAAAGCTGTCAAATCATTAAAAAACGGTCTAGATCGCTTTGTTGATACAATATCACTCATCATGTTAACAGCAATGGTTATCATCATTACTTTTCAAGTCGTTTCAAGATACTTTTTTAGCTACACTCCATCTTGGTCGGAGGAAATATCACTTATTTTCTTAGTATGGTTAAGTTTTTTAGGAATAGCTGTTGGCTTTAGAGAAAAGCTCCATATTGGTGTTGGACTAATTGTCAATATGCTACCAGATAAGATTCAGGACCTTTTTGATATCTTCGCAAAAGCGTTAGTTGTTATTGTTGGAGTCATTTTCATAATGTATGGTTGGAAATTTACAATATTAATGTCAAATTCAACGATGGCTGGTACGAAGTTGCCATCTAGTGTGTTATATGCTGCCATTCCTGTATGTGGATTATTAATGGTGATTTATGGCGTTGAACTTTTCTTTAAAAAGGGCATGCACCAAGAGTTTGACGATGTTGATGAGGAGTGACAGATATGGGTACGGTTCTATTGCTCGGAAGCTTTATACTACTCTTACTATTGAGGGTTCCAATTGCTCTTTCTCTTGTAATTTCATCCTTCTTAACAGGAATGTATTTGGATGTAGATTTATCCGCACTGGTCCAACGTATGGTTGGGGGAGTTAATTCCTTCTCATTATTAGCTATTCCATTTTTCATATTAGCAGGAGAGATTATGAATGAAGGTGGGATATCGCGAAGGTTAATTAATTTGTCAAACGTTCTCATTGGTAAAGTGCGTGGTGGGTTAGCGATGGTGAATGTGTTGGCTAGTACATTTTTCGGTGGAATATCAGGCTCAGCGGTTGCTGACACCTCGTCTGTTGGATCTGTATTGATTCCAATGATGAAAAAGAAAGGGTATGACACTGATTATTCGGTAAGCGTAACTATTTCTAGTGCGGCACAAGGAGTGATGATCCCGCCAAGTCATAACATGATTATTTATTCTATGGCAGCTGGTGGAGTTTCTGTTGGTTCCCTGTTCATGGGAGGGTTACTACCAGGTTTATTACTTGGATTAGCTCTCATGGTGCTAACTTATATTATTGCTGTAAAAAGAAAATACCCTAAGGGTGAAAAAATTGATTCAAAAGAGATCCCAAAGATTATTAGAGAAGGCGTTTTAGGTTTACTAACAGCAGTCATCATTATTGGTGGGATTATTAGTGGTATTTTTACTGCCACAGAATCAGCAGCAATTGGTACAGTTTACGCGTTTATTATTACGTTTTTTGTTTATCGAGATATTCCTTTGTCACGTTTTTCAGTCATTTTAAAAAGAACGTTTAAAACATTATCAATGGTGCTTTTCTTAATTGCTGCATCAAGTGCGTTTGGTTGGTTATTAGCGTTACTAAAGGTACCTGCAATGGTTACCGAAACACTTATTGCTGTTTCTCCAAATGATATTGTTACCTTACTAATCATCAATCTCATTTTGCTAGCTTTAGGGACAATTATGGATATGGCTCCATTAATTCTAATCGTAACACCAATTTTATTACCGGTTGCTGTAAGTATTGGGGTTGACCCTGTTCACTTTGGCGTTCTCCTAATCTTAAATCTTGCAATTGGATTAATTACACCACCAGTTGGAACAGCATTATTTGTTGGCTGTGCAATAGGTAAAATACCAATTGAAAAAGTTTCTAAATCAATGCTTCCATTCTATGTAACTATGATTATCGTTTTATTATTAGTGACATTTGTACCAAGCATTTCACTATTTCTGCCAAACTTAATGATGGAATAAAAAGAAGGAGTGAAGACTATATGAGTACAGCACCCTTTTTACAAGTAAATAAAAAAGATAATGTGCTTGTTCTTTTAAAGGACTATAAAAAAGGAGAAGAACTTACGTTTCAAGAACACACTTTTATCGTTCAGGAAGATGTTCCACTCGGACATAAAGTAGCCTTCTTAGAGATTAATGAAGGAGAAGATGTTTTAAAGTATGGATTTCCAATTGGAAGAGCTAAGCATACGATTAGACCTGGTCAGTGGGTTCATACTCATAATGTGCAAACAAAACTTGAAGGAACGTTAGAATACTCTTATCAAGAGAAAAAACAAATTTTAGAGAATAAGAAGAGGCAAAGAACCTTTCAAGGGTATGTACGCACAAACGGAGATGTTGGGATTCGAAATGAGATTTGGGTTATTAACACAGTTGGATGTATTAACAAGGTAGCTGAGCAGTTGGTAAAACTTGCTGAAAAATCGTTAGATACATCTGGTACGGATGGTGTTTTCCATTATCCACATCCATTTGGCTGTTCACAACTTGGTGATGATTTAGAAAATACTCAGAAGATCTTAAGAAATCTAGTGCAACACCCTAATGCAGCAGGTGTACTTGTTTTAGGCTTAGGATGTGAAAATAACCATATTAAAGCATTCACAGATATACTGGGTGAATTTGACGAGGAACGTGTGAAATTTTTGGCTGTTCAAGAAGTTGAAGATGAATTAGATGAAGGAATTTCAATTATTGAAGATCTTATCACGTATGCTAATCGCTTTAAGAGAGAAGCGGTTTCTGTTTCTAAGCTAAAGGTGGGATTAAAATGTGGAGGTTCTGACGGCCTTTCTGGCATAACAGCAAATCCGTTAGTAGGAGCATTCTCTGACAAAGTTATTGCACATGGAGGTTCAACCGTTCTGACAGAAGTACCGGAAATGTTTGGTGCAGAGACAATTTTAATGGAACGTGCTGTAAATGAAGAAGTATTTTCTAAAACGGTTTCATTGGTAAATGACTTTAAAGAATACTTTATAAAGCATGATCAAGTGGTATATGAAAATCCTTCTCCTGGGAACAAGGAAGGAGGAATTACAACATTAGAGGAAAAATCTCTAGGTTGTGTACAAAAGGGAGGCTTTTCCGAAGTTGTTGATGTACTGCCATATGGCGGGAGAATTAATAAGCCCGGACTAACATTACTTCAAGGACCTGGTAATGATTTAGTTTCTGTTACCTCACTCGCTGCATCTGGAGCACATATTGTGTTATTTACGACTGGTAGAGGCACTCCATTTGGTGGACCGGTTCCTACAGTGAAAATATCGACGAACAATAAACTTTTTGAAAAAAAACGAAATTGGATTGATTTTAACGCAGGTGAACTCATTACAGGTAAAGACAAGGAAACGTTAGCAGATGAATTGTTTGAGTATATCATCAAACTTGCTTCAGGTGATGAGAAGGCTCGTAATGAAGAGTTCGGATTTAAAGAGATTGCCATTTTTAAAGATGGCGTTATTCTATAAAATCGTTTGACGCAAAGGGGAGGGAGAGTTCATGGATCAATTATGTCGCGAAACGTTACTTGAAAATCAACACTTAACTGAAAGAGCTGAAGTTGATTTAACAAATGATCTACCAGAACGTATTCTCCAATTTGGAGAAGGGAATTTCCTAAGAGGCTTCGTTGATTGGATGGTCAATGAGATGAATAAACAAGGAATTTTCAATGGTAGAGTTGTAGCTATTCAACCAACACCACATGGAAAAGTTGTGCCAAAGCTTAACGCACAGGATGGTCTTTATACACTTGTGCAACAAGGAATTAAAGATGGGAAAACAGTTAATAAAAGTGAAGTGATTACTTCTATTAGTCGGGGAATTAATCCTTATGAAAATTGGGATGAAGTGCTAAAAGTTGCAGAATCTCCTTCTATACAGTTTGTTTTTTCAAATACAACTGAAGCCGGACTAACGTATCTGGCGGAAGAGTTCATACCCGATGCTTCACCACTTTCTTTCCCTGGGAAATTAACAGCGGTTCTTTATCATCGTTACAGAGTATTTAACGGATCAGAGGATAGTGGACTTACAATAATACCTTGTGAGTTAGTAGAAGAAAATGCAAATGTTTTAAGGGAAATTGTTTTGAAAATAGCAAATGATTGGGAGCTTCCACAAGAATTTATTCAATGGGTTGAACAGAATAATCGATTTTGCAACACACTTGTAGACCGGATTGTACCTGGTTATCCGAAGGAAAATATTGATACTTTTACGGAAATGTTAGGTTACGAAGATCAGCTTATTGCTGTTTGCGAACCATACCATTTGTTTGTCATTGATGGGGATAAAACGATTAGTGAGAGTATTCCGTTTCATCAAGCTGGTTTACAAGTGAAGTGGGGAGATGTGACACCATACCGTCAATTAAAAGTTAGTTTATTAAATGCTCCTCATACAATGATGTACTCACTTGGGTATTTATCTGGATTAAATACAGTTTATGAAGTAATGGAGAATTCGGAGCTATTTTCTTTTATTGAAAATGCGATAAAGGATGAAATAAAAACGGTGCTTTCTTTTGAAACGAAAGTATTGGATGAGTTTGCAAACTCGGTTCTGGACCGTTTTAAAAATCCGTTTGTAAAACACTATTTAGTTGACTTAGGTCAAAATGCTGTCTCTAAATATAAAGCAAGAGTGTTGCCGCTTTTCTTTGAATATCTAGACAAACAAAATAAAATACCAGTTCATATGGTGTTTTCTCTTAGTGGGTTAATTGCCTATTATAGACCAATCAGAGTTGATGGGGATGAACATATGGTTGGAAATAGAGATCTCCAGGAATACCAAATTCGCGATAGCAAAGATGCGGTCAAGACGTTTGCCGAGGCGTGGAATCAATATGATGGAACAAGTGAGTCCCTTAATAAAGTGGTTTCAATCATATTATCTGATGAAAAGCTATGGGGACGTAGTTTAGTAGAAATTTCTCTTCTTAAAGAAATGGTTGTTAATCACTTAGAAGATATGGTTACTTTAGGAGTTCAAAAAAGTCTCGAGAAATTTTATTTGAAAAATTAAGAAGGACGGTGGGAGAAATGAAAGACTTTATGGGAGAAGATTTTTTACTATCAACTAATACTGCGGTGGAGTTATATCATAAATATGCTAAGGAAATGCCGATTATTGATTACCATTGTCATCTTAGTCCTAAAGAAATTTATGAGAATAAGAGATTTAAAAATATAACAGAAGCTTGGTTATATGGTGATCATTATAAGTGGAGAGCGATGAGAAGTAATGGAGTTGACGAAGAATATATTACTGGAAATGCTAGTGATTATGATAAATTTTTAGCATGGGCAAAAACAGTTCCTATGACGATAGGAAATCCGTTATAT
>NZ_JBLUOI010000082.1:0-19521 GCF_048059995.1 Metabacillus sp. YM-086
TCAAAAGCAAGATGTGGAAGAAGTGATTTTAGGACATTGTATTCAAAGGACAGATGAGCCTAATACAGCGAGGACAGCGGCTCTATTAGCTGAATTTCCTGATACAACAACAGGTTATACAATCCAGCGACAGTGTGCATCAGGGTTACAGGCTATTTTATCTGCAGCTATGCAAATTCAAACAGGACATTCAAATATTGTGATAGCAGGCGGAGTGGAGGTAATGAGCTCAAGTCCATACTTACTTAAGCAGCATCGATGGGGATCACGTCTTCAGCATGGCCAGGTAACAGACAGTGTGTGGGAAATATTAGAGGATCCAATTCACCATATAATGATGGGGGAAACAGCTGAAAATGTGGCAGAGGATTATGGTATCACAAGAAAAGAGCAGGATGAACTTGCATTATCAAGTCATAATCGTGCTTTAGCGGCAATTGAAGGTGGGAAGTTTGCACAAGAAATCTTGCCGATAAGTGTGAAAACGCTTAAAGGGGAAAATGTTGTTTCTCAAGATGAAGGACCACGACAGGTTTCAAGTGATAAACTCACGGCTTTAGCACCGATTTTTAGAGAGAATGGAACAGTAACAGCCGGGAATGCTTCTTCCTTGAATGATGGGGCGGCTGCACTTGTTTTAATGTCAAGAGAAGAAGCGGAAAAAAGAGGATTGCCGATTTTAGCGAAAATATCACACTATACTGTTGCTGGGGTAGATCCAAAAGTAATGGGAATCGGTCCTGTTCCAGCTATTCAAAAGGGATTAGCATCATTAAATTGGTCTGTTCAGGATCTAGATGTTGTTGAAATAAATGAGGCCTTTGCTGCTCAATATCTTGCTGTTGAGAAACAGCTGGAGCTGGATAGAGAAAAAGTAAATGTTAATGGAAGTGGAATTAGCTTAGGACATCCAATTGGCTGTACAGGTTCTCGTATTGTGGTTAGTCTTTTGCATGAAATGCAACGAAGAGAGGCGCAAAAAGGTCTTGCTGCATTATGTGTAGGTGGTGGCATAGGGGTAGCGTTGTTTATTGAAAGAGACTAAGAAATAGCAAGAGGCTGAGATTCTCAGTCTCTAATTTTGTTTTGAGTCAACCTGTTATAGCTTAGTAGAAAAGTGAATGCAACTCCAAACAAAACAATAAATAATAGAAGTACATACTGAAAAGATAAAAGGTTTGCTACGAGTGGACCTATGCTAGCACCTGTTAATAATGTAAATGAATACAAAGAAATGGCTGTTGCTCGCTTATCCCCGGCCGATTCACCGATAAATGTAATGAGTGATGGAATAAAAATAGCGACAGCAGAGACAAAGAATAAGGATAAGATGGTGATTAGTATGAGCTGTTTTGTTAATAACATGAGTGCGAGGGAAGAGATGATCATCGCTATGCAAGTAAGCAAGATGTTAATGAGTGAATATTTTTTTATCCAAAAGCTGCTGAATAAGGAAAAAGGCGTACCAATTAAGGCGATACATCTACTGTAAAAAAGTTCTTTTTCTAGTTCAACATAGTATTGAGCAAATTCTTCATAAATAGAAACAAATGACATCAAAGTAATAAAGGTTATGCTAAGTCCTAAAATTATTGGGGTTTGAATTAGTCTACCTGTTGTGAAGGTGTCGGAAGGTTTCCTTTTCTTTTGAACGGACACATTAGGAAGAAGATAGAAGGCACATAGAGACAAACATAAATAACTTACCCCGAAGAAATAAAAAACAGCCCGCCAATCTAATACATGCACCGTTAGCGAACTAATCAGTTGTCCGATAATACCAGCCATTAAAAACCCTGTATTAATGATCGCAATAATGAATGTTCTCCTGTTTACTGTAAACGCATCAAAGCAATAGGCATAGGCAACAGGGGCAAAGCTTCCTAACACAAATCCTTGAAGTCCTCTAGAAAGGTAAAAACTTGTGAGTGAAGTGGAAAAGGTGATTATCAGCGTTAAGCAAAATGAGGCAACCATGCCGAAAAACAATACATTTCTTTTTGAAAATGAAGCTGATATTGGACCAAAGCATAGTAGTCCTGTTGCGTAACAAAACGTAAAGATTGTACTTGAAAAAACGGCTTCACCATATGTAACCGACAGCCCTTCTGCAAGTTCGGTATAAATCGGGATAAGTAAATAAATATTACTAGCCACACAAACAGCCGCAAACCAGAAAAACAGTTCCACGATACGATCCTTCATCATAAGATACCTCCTAATGATAACGTATGTTTCGAGAGTAATAGAGGTGTATTCCTTATACAAAAGTTGGTAGAGATGAAAAATGGAATTTGCCTGTAAAGTAAAGTAAAATAGTAAGAGATAGCTAGATCGAAAATTAATACTAAAAAACTACCACGCTACTTTAGTTGTGGTAGTTGTTTTTTCATATAGGAACAAAGAAAATGACCGTTTAATAACACTCTAAAACGTAAGTGGGGAATAAACATGAGTATTCAATTTATCTTGGGGCGCTCTGGAACCGGGAAAACAGAGACGATGTTAAATGAAATAAGAGACAGGCTCTTTCAAGAACCAATTGGCCGTCCGATTATTTATCTCGTACCAGACCAAATGACGTTTGGGGCAGAATATGAGTTAATACGTACACCAAATTTGGGTGGGATGATTCGTGCGCAAACATTTAGCTTTAGCCGTTTAGCTTGGAGAGTTTTACAGGAAACAGGGGGAATGACTCGTCATCATTTATCTGGTACTGGAATTCAAATGCTTCTCCGGAAACTCGTTGAGGAGTATAAACAAGATTTTAAAGTATTTGCCAAAGCAAGTGATAAAAATGGCTTTATTGAACAGCTAGAAGTGATGTTAACAGAGTTTAAACGATATTGCTTATCACCTCAAGAGTTGGAAGAGTTTGTAGCAAATGCTCAAACCGAGCATGATCGTAAATCATTAACCGATAAACTTCATGACATGGCCATTCTTTATAAACAACTGGAAATTCAATTAAGTCATAAATACGTAGATTCTGAGGATTATTTGAAGCTCTTAGCTGAAAAGGTAGAAAACTCAAGTTATTTACAATCTGCTGATATTTATATTGATGGCTTTCATAGCTTTACGCCACAAGAATATGAAGTGGTTGCTGCCTTAATGAAGCATGCACAAAATGTAAAGATTGCTCTTACTGCAGATAAAGCATATAAAGAATTCCTGCCTCATGAATTGCACTTATTTCAAATGACGGGAAAAACGTACAATACCATTCTCAAGTTGGCTACTGAGGCAGGTATGCAAGTGGACGAGCCAATAGTTCTTAAAGAACAGCATCGCTATGCTGGAAGTCAGTCGTTACAACATTTAGAAGCATTTTATGATATAAGACCAACAACTGTTTTTGATCAAGATCCTGATGTTACGATTTATCAGGCTACCAATCGCCGCTCTGAGGTTGAAGGAATTGCAAGGGAAATTCAATCACTTATTAGAAATGGTCATTATCGTTATCGTGACCTTGCTTTACTTATACGAAATTCCAATGATTATCGGGATGTGATTGAACAGGTATTCCGTGATTATGAAGTACCGTTTTTTATTGATCAAAAGCGTTCCATGCTCAATCATCCTTTAGTAGAGTTAATTCGTTCTACAATCGAAATTATCAATGGATTTTGGCGTTATGAAGCAGTATTTCGTGCTGTGAAAACAGAGCTGCTGTTTCCGATTAAAAAAGACAAATATGCTATGCGCGAAGATATGGACTTGTTAGAAAACTATGTTCTTTCTTATGGCATTCAAGGATCGAAGTGGACAAATGGGGATCGTTTTCGTTATCGCCGTTTCTATTCACTTGATGATGAATTTGTTGTCACAGATGACGAAAAAGAAATGGAGGACAAGCTAAATCAGTTACGAGAGCTTATTGTTCAACCAATTCAAACTTTGCATAAAAGGTTAAAGCGAAGTCAAAATGGTCAAGAGATGGCAGAAGCTTTGTTTCTTTATTTAGAAGAATTGCACATTCCTGAAAAGCTTGAAGGACTTCGGATTGCAGCAGAAGAAAAAGGGTTGTTATTAGAAGCGAGAGAGCATGATCAGGTTTGGCAGGCAGTCATAAACTTATTAGACGAGTTCGTTGAAATGATGGCGGAAGAACCTGTGTCTTTAAAGCTTTTTTCAGAGATGCTTGAAACAGGTTTGGAGTCAATGAAATTCTCGTTAGTGCCACCAGCAATTGACCAGGTGCTAATTGCAGATCTTGAAAAATCCAGGTTTTTCAACGTGAAGTGCTCATTTATTGTTGGAGTAAATGATGGGGTTATTCCTGCCCGACCAAAGGAAGAAGGCATTTTAACAGAGGATGATAGAGAGGCTCTTCATTATCAAGGGGTAAATCTTGCACCAACCGCAAGACAGCAGCTTCTTGATGAAAACTTTATCATTTATATGGCATTATCAAGTTCATCTGAAAAATTATATCTCTCCTATGCGATGGCGGATGAAGAAGGAAAGGCATTGTTGCCTTCTGTCATTATTAAGCGAATGGAAGAAATGTTTCCAACAATAAAGCAGCAGCGCTTATTGAATGAGCCTGAGCAGCTTTCACCAAAAGAGCAATTATCGTTTATCGTAAACCATCATGTAACACTTTCTTATGTTACATCTCAATTGCAATCGTGGAAAAGAGGATATCCGATTCACTCATTATGGTGGGATGCTTATAACTACTTTGTCTCATCCGATAATCAACAACTCACTCAGAAGGTGTTAAGCAGTTTAACGTATGAAAATAGACCAGAACAGCTAGAAACATCTGTTAGTCGTGAACTATATGGTGAACATATTCAAGGAAGTGTGTCGCGAATGGAGAAATTCAACAGCTGCC
This sequence comes from Metabacillus sp. YM-086, assembly GCF_048059995.1. Lineage (NCBI taxonomy): Bacteria > Bacillati > Bacillota > Bacilli > Caryophanales > Bacillaceae > Metabacillus > Metabacillus sp. YM-086. Next base: position 4,850 of record NZ_JBLUOI010000082.1, read on the forward strand.
CATTCTCTCATTTTGCTTCACATGGTTTAAAGCTAAGAGAAAGACAGTTTTTCAAGCTTGAGGCACCTGATATAGGGCAAATGTTCCACTCTGCCTTGAAACTGATTTCTGATCGCTTACATCATTTAAAATTGGATTGGAAAGAGTTAACGAAGGATCAATGTGAGCGACTTTCTAATGATGCGGTTGAGCAGCTTGCACCAAGATTACAAAAAGAAATCTTATTAAGCTCAAATCGTTATCATTATATCAAGCGAAAGCTACAGAAAATTCTTGCCCGTGCTTCATCTATTCTTAGTGAACACGCAAAGGCGAGTGGCTTTGCACCAGTTGGCCTAGAGCTTGGTTTTGGTAAAGGTGGAGAACTACCACCCATTCGTTTTACATTGCCGAATGGCTGTACGATGGAGGTTGCCGGAAGAATTGATAGAGTTGATAAAGCAACAGGTTCAAATGGTGTACTGTTAAGAATTGTTGATTATAAATCAAGTGAAAAAAATGTCCAGCTTTCTGAGGTCTATTATGGTTTATCGCTTCAAATGCTAACCTATTTAGATGTTATTATTTCGAACTCAAAGCTGTGGTTAGGAATCGAAGCTACTCCTGCCGGGGTATTATATTTCCATGTTCATGATCCAATGATTCAGGCTTCTTCTCTTTTACCGGAAGAAAAGCTTGATGATGAAATTTTTAAGAAGTTTAAAATGAAAGGACTTTTACTCGGTGATGAGGAAGCAGTGAAATTGATGGATCAGTCTCTTACGGAAGGAACCAGTTCAAATATCATTGCTGCCGGCTTGAAAAAGGATGGAGGATTCCGCTCCACATCCTCTATAGCGAGTGAAGCTGAATTCGAGTTATTGCGTCAACACGTGCGATCCACTTTCAAGAAGATTGGAACGAATATTACAGATGGAATAATCGATATTAGCCCTTACAAGCTTAAGGATAAAATGCCTTGTACGTATTGTGAATATAAATCTGTATGTCAATTTGATGAATCGTTAGAGGAAAATAACTACCGTATCTTAAAAAGTGAAAAAAATGATGAAGTATTAAAACGAATGAGAGAGGAGGCTGGAGTTGATGAGTGAAATCATAGCTAAGCCTGAGAACAGCCAATGGACGGATGATCAATGGAAGGCAATTGCTGCAAGTGGGCAAGACATATTAGTAGCCGCTGCTGCCGGATCGGGAAAAACAGCCGTTTTAGTTGAACGAATCATTCGTAAAATTCTTTCAAAAGAAAATCCTGTTGATGTTGATTCTTTATTAGTTGTTACGTTTACAAATGCTTCTGCAGCTGAGATGAGGCACCGTATTGGTGAGGCACTTGAAAAAGCACTAAAGGAAAATCCATCTTCACTACACTTACGCAGACAGCTTACATTACTCAATAAAGCATCAATTTCAACTCTACACTCGTTCTGTTTACAGGTTGTCCGAAAATATTATTACTTGATTAATATTGATCCTAGCTTCCGTATTGCTGATTCAACAGAAGGTCAGCTTTTAATTGATGAAGTTCTTGATGAATTATTTGAAGAGGAATACAGTCAGGAAGATAACGAAGAATTTTTTGATTTAGTTGATCGTTATACATCTGACCGAAGTGATCTTGAGCTTCAATCTTTAATTCGAGAGCTGTACTTTTTTTCAAGATCACATCCAATGCCAAGTGTTTGGCTGAATCAGCTTGCTGCCATGTATGACCTAGACGATGACTTTGATATGAATTCGTTACCGTTTATGAACTACCTAATGCAGGATATTGAGATGCAGTTATCAGGTGCTCGGGAGCAGCTTCTTCAAGCAATGGAGCTTACGAAAAGACCAGCCGGACCTGCTCCACGTGCGGAAAACCTTGACGATGACTTAAAGCAGCTATCAGATATACTGGCGCATAAGCATTCTTGGGATGAAATGGGTGAACAACTAAAAAAGTTTAAAATGTCACGTGCTAAGATCGTCAAGGGTGATCAATATGATAAGAGTTTAACAGATCAAGTGACAGCTTTGCGTAATGCGGTTAAAAAACAAATCGAGCAATTACGTGATGAAATGTTTTCTCGTTCCCTTCAGCATTATAGGCAGGATTTTGTTCATTTAAAGCCTGTTGTCAAAAAGCTTGTTGATCTTGTTCAGCAGTTTGCCCATCGTTATGAAGGCATGAAAAAGGAAAAAGGAATCGTCGATTTTGCTGATCTAGAGCATTATTGCTTACAAATTCTGCAAACAGATGAAAATAAACCAAGTGAAGCGTCTCTTTATTATAAACAGCAGTTTGTAGAGGTTCTTGTTGATGAGTATCAAGATACGAATCTCGTTCAAGAATCGATTTTAAAGCTTGTGACAAAAGACGAAGAAGCAACAGGAAATCTCTTCATGGTAGGAGATGTAAAGCAATCCATATACCGCTTCCGTCTTGCAGAGCCTTTTCTATTTTTAAGCAAATATAAACGATTTACACAATCTGCTGAGCAAACAGGAATGCGCATTGATTTATCGAAAAACTTCCGAAGCCGCTCAGAAGTGTTAGATGGAACAAACTATTTATTTAAACAAATTATGGGCGAAACAGTTGGAGAAATTGTGTACGATAATGACGCAGAATTAAAGCTTGGTGCCACGTATCCAGAAAATGATCTGATGAAAACGGAGCTTTTACTCATTGAACGTGGTAGTGGAGACGAACAAGAAAAAGATGGTGACACAGAAACCGAGGGCGTTTTTGATGAACAAGAGCTAGAAACGGTTCAGCTTGAAGCGAGATTAATGGCTCGTAAGATTAAGACATTAATAGACGAACAATTTCCTGTATACGATCGTGGAATTGGTGGAACGCGTCCTGTTACGTATCGAGATGTTGTCATTCTTCTGCGCTCTATGCCATGGGCGCCACAAATAATGGAAGAATTTAAGCAAGCTGGAATTCCGGTTTATGCGAATTTATCAGATGGCTATTTTGAAGCAACTGAAGTAGCGATCATGCTATCCCTTCTGAAGATCATTGACAATCCATATCAAGATATCCCGTTAGCTGCAGCACTTCGTTCACCAGTCGTTGGTTTATCGGAAAATGAATTGGCCATTATTCGTACATTCGATCATAAAGGAATGTTTTATGATGCAGTTAAAGCCTTTTTGGCTTCTAACGATGCAAGGTATGAAAAGCTTTATGAAAAGTTACATCCTTTTATTGATCTTTTGCAGGGCTGGAGAGACATAGCGAGACAAGGATCAGTTTCCGATTTAATATGGCAGCTTTACCGTGATACAAAGTTTTTTGATTTTGTTGGCGGAATGCCTGGTGGAAAACAACGACAAGCAAATCTTCGTGCTCTATATGATCGCGCCCGTCAATATGAAGCAACGTCATTTAGAGGGCTATTCCGCTTTTTACGTTTTATTGAACGTATGCAGGACCGCGGCGATGATTTAGGGGCAGCACGTGCGCTTGGAGAGCAAGAGGATGTCGTAAGGCTTATGACAATTCACAGCAGTAAAGGGTTAGAGTTTCCAATCGTGTTTGTTGCAGGGCTTTCCAAGCAATTTAATATGATGGATTTAAATAAAAAGTATTTGCTAGATAAAGAGCTTGGATTTGGGACAAAGCTTATTAACCCTAAACTTCGAGTAAGCTACCCAACACTGCCTTATATTGCTCTGAAGAAAAAAATGAGAATGGAACTTCTTGCTGAGGAAATGCGAGTGCTTTATGTTGCGCTTACTCGTGCAAAAGAAAAGCTGTATTTAGTAGGAACATTAAAGGACCCGGATAAAACGATAACGAACTGGAGAAATCACATAGCACATCAAGATTGGCTATTACCTGATTTTGAACGGGCTAAAGCGAAAAGTTACCTTGATTGGGTTGGCCCTGCGTTAATTCGCCATAAAGATTGTGTTGTGTTAGGTGATGGACAAATTTGTTTAACAGAAGAAATATCAAGTCACCCATCGCGATGGACAATTCAACAAGTAAAAGGAGAAGAGCTTGTTGAAGCATTCAAGGATGATCAAGAACGAAATGATGAATTGCTTAGTTCTATTCAAAAAGGTGACGCTGTGATGCTTGAAAGTGAGCAGAAGCAAGTAGTTATAGATCAGCTTTCTTGGTCGTACCCATTCCAGCAAGCAACAAAAAGTCGCTCTAAGCAATCTGTGACAGAGATGAAAAGACAACGGGAGATTACAGATGAGTATAGTGATCAGCAGCTCATTAAGAAACAAGCCTCTCAATTATTGTTATATAATCGACCAAGCTTTATGCAAAGCAAGTCAATATCACCGGCTGAGAGAGGAACAGCCATGCATGCTGTCATGCAGCACATTCCTTTAACTGAAAAAGTAACAAAAGCTGAAATTGAAAAGAAAGTGGAAGAGCTTGTTACAAAGGAAATTCTTACAGAAGATTTGGCTAAAGTGATCAATATCGGGCAAATTGTTGCCTTTTTCTCTTCAGATATCGGCCTAAGATTGCAAAATGCACACAATGTTTATCGAGAAATTCCATTTAGTTATGCGTTAGAGGCAAATACTCTTTATGAAAATGTGAAGGATGAACCGATTTTAGTTCAAGGAGTAATCGACTGTTTATTTGAAGATGAACATGGTACTGTTTTGTTAGATTACAAAACTGATACGATACAAGGTAGAATAACAGCAGAAAAAGATGAGCTTGAAAACATATTAAGTGATCGCTATCGAGTTCAAATTGATTTGTATACAAAAGCAATCGAAGATATTATCCACCGTCCTTTACAAGAAAAATATTTATTTTTCTTCGACGGAGGACATCTCATAAAAATGTAAAAAGATGCAATCGGTGAATATCCATCGATTGCATTCTATTGTCCATGTGTAAGTGGCTAAGAAAGGATGATGAAAAGATGCGTATTTTGCATACGGCAGATTGGCACCTTGGACGAGCTCTAGAAGGTCGTAGTCGATTAGCTGAACAGGCTGATTTTATTGATGAGCTTGTACGAATTGTAGAAGAAGAAAAAGTAGACGCCATATTAATGGCTGGTGATGCATTTGATACGGTCAACCCACCGGCTGCAGCGGAGCAACTGTTTTATGAAGGCCTTTCTAGATTATCAGATCATGGTAAACGTCCAATCGTTGTGATTGCAGGAAATCATGACAACCCTGACCGCTTATCTGCAGCATCACCTTTAGCTGGAAACCATTCCATTCATTTAATTGGTTATCCAACAACTGAATTGATTAAATTAGATATCCCGAGTGCAGGAGAGCAAATGATGGTCGCTGCACTTGCATATCCTTCAGAAGCAAGACTTGAACAAGTATTATCACAGGAGCATGATGAAGTCCTGCTTCGTAATAAATATGATGAACGTATACGTGATCTTTTTTCGATGATGAGTAAACAATTTCAAAAGGACACAGTGAATATTGCGATGAGTCATATTCATGTTGCTGGAGGAAGCTCAACAGATTCAGAACGTCCAATTGAAGTTGGTGGAGCTTATACCGTTGCAGCGACAAGTATGCCGGAGGCTGCTCAGTATGTTGCATTAGGTCATTTACACCGCCCACAAAACATTAAGCGTGCGAGCACATTAACCAGGTACTCAGGTTCACCGCTTGCATATAGCTTTTCAGAAATCGGTTATGCAAAATCGGTCACGATTTTAGATGCTGAACCAAATCAGCCTGTTGTGATGAAGGAGATTCCATTATCATCTGGCAAGCCTTTGGTGAAATGGAAAGCAACAGAGGGGATTAGTCAGGTTCATAGCTGGCTTGATGAAGGAAAAGACCATAATGCATGGATAGATTTAGAAATTCATTTAACTAGTACTCTCTCAATTGAGGAAATCCACCGCCTTCGTAAATGGCATCCAGGCTTCATTCATATCCGACCTGTGTTTCAAGCTGAGCTGGAGGTTGCAGCAACAAGGCAATCAAACCTCCCAATTGACCAATTGTTTTCGCAGTTTTACGAAAAACAAACAGGGGGAGCAAAACCGGAGGATGAGCTTGTTCGCTTATTTTTAGAACTCGTTCAGCAGGATGAAGAGCAAGAGGAGGGTGATGAAGCATGAAGCCTATTACTTTAACTGTTTCTGGATTGCATAGTTTCAGAGAAAAACAGACGATTAACTTTGATGCCCTTTGTGATGGGGGGATCTTTGGAATCTTTGGGCCAACTGGAAGCGGAAAGTCATCGATTCTGGATGCTATGACTCTTGCTTTATATGGAAAAGTAGAACGTGCGATGAACAACACACATGGAATTTTAAATCATGCCGAAGACCAACTCTCTGTTTCGTTTACCTTTGAACTTGAAAATGCCTCTTCAAAGAAAAGATATGTTGTGGAACGGGTGTTTAAACGAACAGATGATATTAGGGTAAAAACAGCAATTTGCCGTTTAATTGAGGAAGGAGAAGAGCATGTTGTCTTAGCGGATAAAGCAGTTGATGTGAACGACAAGATCTATGGATTATTAGGTCTGACAATTGATGACTTTACCCGTGCTGTTGTTCTTCCACAAGGAAAATTTGCAGAATTTCTTTCTTTAAAAGGTGCAGAAAGAAGACAAATGCTACAACGTTTATTTCACTTAGAGCAATACGGTGATCAGCTCCTAAAGAAGCTCAAGCGACGTTTAGCAACTGCAAGAATTACCCGTAATGAATTAGAAGCAGAGAAAACGGGTTTAGGCGATGCATCAAGTGAGGCTGTTAAAGAGGCGAAAAAGCAAGTAAAAGAAGCAGAAGTTTTACTTGAAAAGCGTCAAAAAGAGCTTGAAAGTGTAACAAAGGACTATGAACAAAAACAAGCAACTTGGCAATTACAACAGCAAAGGCTAGAACTAGAAAAGGAAAAAGCGGCAGTCCAAAAAGATGAAGAACAGATTCAATCTTTACAACAACAGTTGAAAACGGCTGAGGAAGCAGAAGCCTTAAGACCGTATGCAGAAGCTTTACAAGCTCGTAAACAAGAAAAAATTCAGGCAGAAGGTAATCTTGAGGCTGCGAAGAAAAATGTAGAGAGAATGAAGCAGCAATATGAAGCTAGCAGCCGAGCATACGAGGCAATTCGAAAGGAAAAATCTGAACAAGAACCAGCTTTAGTAGCAAAGCGAGAAAAGCTATTACAATTGCAAAAGGTTGAAGAAGAGCTTAAACAAGATCAAACAATCCTTCACGAGCTTCAACAGAAAAAAGAAGAGCTACAAAAGCAGCAGGAGCACCATCAGTCACTATTAACAAAAGCACATCAATTAGTTGAAAAAGCAGCAGTAAAGCAGCAAACTTTACAAGAAGAACAGAAAACAAAAACCGTTTCTGCTAAAGAAAGAGATCAGGTTCGTGCCGCTTTAGAAGCAAAACAACTTGTTCAACAAAGTAAACAGCAGTTCGAAGAAACGCATGAATTGCTAGAGAAAAAAACAAACGCATTAAATAATGAAAAGAAAAAATACGATTCTCTCATAGAACAATTATCCGTAAATAAAAAACATCTTGAAAATAAATTTAACGAACTAACCTCTCTATATTTTCTTATTTCGGAAAGGGAAACGGAATATAAGCACTTTCTTTCTATCGCTAAACACAACTTAGAAGAAAAAATAGCAGAAGAGGAAAAGGCAAAAAACCAGAAGTTGGCTTTAAGGCTCGTCAAGGAGCTGAAAGAGGGAGCACCTTGTCCTGTTTGTGGTTCATGTAGTCACCCGAGCCCTGTACATGCTGATTTCGATCATGATGAAGAAATCGAAAAGCAATTACATGTGATGAAGCAGCAGTTTGAACAGCTTCAGTCATTAAGTCAGGAGCCACATTCACTTAAAATAAAAGCAGAGGGTTTATCCGAGCAGCTTACTGCTGATTTCTTATTTTTACAAGATAAAAAGCTACTAGAAGAAGTTCAAGTAGAGCAACTGATTGCACCAAATACGAATATGTCATTAGAACAAGGTTTTCAAATGTTTCAATTATCGTTTAAAAATCTAAATCAAGATTTTATACAATTACGTCAATCTCTTGAAAAGAACGTGAAACAGCTACGTGATTTGCAGCAGGAGGAAGTAAGAAGTAAAGATGGTATTTCTTCTTCAAATAATGATGTTCAGGAATGGACAGATAAACTCAATGAATACAAGGAAAAGTTACAGAAAAGCTTAACCTATTACTCTGAGACATTCACACAAATTCCAATTGAGAATGTTGAGAAGTTACAAAAAGAAATCTCAGAAAAAGATGAAGCACTTGAGCAGTTAAATGAACGAATTCAAAAGAGTTTTTCTTTCATAGAAGAACAGGAAGAAATCGTGAAAAAACAGGAGGAATTCAATCGTCACATAAAAGAACAACAGATTGAGGTTCAAGCCTCATTAAAGAGTCGTGATTTTTCAATAAAAGAAAAACAAGAAAAGCTAAAAGAAGTTGGGTTGGAGAAGCCAATTTCTACTGTAATCGCGGAAACAAATGCGACGATTAAACAATTAGCTGAAAAAGAAAATGAGCTGTATCAAGGTTGGCAAAAAGAATCTAATATGCTTCATCAATTGCAAAGTGAGCTTGCTGCACATGAAAGATCATATGAGCAAGCAAAGCACCAAGTTCAAGAATCGGAACAAAAATGGTCACAAGTAAAAGAAAATACATCGTTTAAAACCATTGAAGAAACACTAGCATCTCTACTAGGTGCAGAAAAAAGGCAACAACTAAAGTCTGAAATTGAAGCTTTCTTGGATAAAATGAAGCAGCTTAACACAGACTTAAATCGAATTGAAGAAAAACTGGGGAATCAGCAGGTTTCTCAAGAAGAATGGGATACTATTCAACAAATCAAAGTGGAGATGAAGCAACAGGTTGAGGATGCTGTTGCCAGTAAGGGGGCAGCTACAAATGGCCTGCAAGTGCTTTTAGAGAAGCACGAGCGCTTCGTAGTCATAGAAAACCAACAAAAAGAACTTGATGATCTGTTGGGAAAACTAGAAAAACTTCAATCTGTTTTTAAAGGAAACAGCTTTGTTGAATATGTTGCAGAGGAGCAGCTGCAGCAAGTAAGCCGTGATGCATCTGACAGGCTTTCAATGTTAACTCGTGGTCGCTATGCGATTGAGGTTGATTCACAAGGTGGATTTATTATGAGAGATGATGCAAACGGTGGAGTAAGAAGACCTGTTTCCACCTTATCAGGAGGGGAAACGTTCTTAACCTCACTTGCACTTGCCTTATCGCTATCAACACAAATTCAACTTCGTGGTGAATACCCGCTTCAATTTTTCTTCTTAGATGAAGGGTTCGGAACGTTAGACATTGAGCTACTCGATACAGTCATAACGGCTCTAGAAAAATTGCAATCACAAAATTTATCAGTCGGTGTTATTAGTCACGTGCAGGAGCTGAGAGCAAGATTGCCACGGAAACTAATTGTGGAGCCAGCTGAACCTTCTGGTAAAGGAACGTCTGTTTACTTAGAATCACTTTAATAGTTTGGTTGTGAAGTGTTGAATATGTCTCCTTTAGCTTATGAACACATAAGAAATCAACATTCCACAGAACCAATTTGATGATAAAGGGATGTCGCGATGGGAAAGAAAAAAGAAATTGGGACATGTGAATTGTGTGAAAGAGAAGAAGTTGAAACAACCATTCATCACCTAACACCTAAGGAAATGGGTGGGACCTTCTTGCCTACAGCAAAGCTCTGTGTGGCTTGTCACAAGCAAATTCATGCATTATATACAAACGAAGAATTAGCTGCAAGGCTTTCAACTATTAAAGACCTACAACAAGATGAGAAAATCAAAAGCTTTATTAAATGGATTAAAAAGCAACCTTCTAGTAAGTTAGTTCAAACGAGAAAATCCAATGAACGAAAGCAGAAGGGGCGTTAGAAAAGGAAGACTGTCGATGATATCGGCAGTCTTTTGTTTATAAGAACTTATAATAAATTGTAACAATTTGGATACAGATTTTGGGGATTTTTCCATTTATAATTGTAATTGTAAATAATTTGTAATCGCTTACAGAAAAGGCGGTGAAACCTTTGAACAAAACAGCACTATTTTTTATTGTATATGCTTTACTGATGGTTGGACTAATATTTATGGCAGTAAATATGCCGAAATCAACTATTTCTCCAATAACTGAAAGTCTTATCTCAACAACAGAGGGAGAAAATAGCCTTGAGAAATTTAAGCAAGAGTTTAATGAAAAGAAGTCGGAAAGTACAGAATCATCAAAAGTTGAATTTCCAGCCTACTATTGGATTGCTATTTTTATAGCTTCTATAATTGATTTTGTTATAGTGATGCTCTGGGTGAACCATGAAAATAAAAAGCGGGAGCAAGGAGAAAATGATAATAATCGAACATCCATTATGAAGTCTAAATGGTTTTGGTGGGTTGTTGGCTTGGGTGTTGTTAAGCAGAAAAACGACCGACTAAGGTTTGATTGGAAGGTTTGTATTCTTTATCTTGCGTTATTAACAGGATTGAAATTATATCTTATGGAAAGTACAGAATAATGAAAAGGCGGAAAAAGTGATTTCTTTTTTCCGCCTTATTATTAATTATTCGCCACCATGTTTTGATCTGTTACATCAGGATCAATTAAATTGGTACCACTTATTCCATTATTAATAATGTGGAAATCTCCTGTGCTTCCTCCGCCAGATCCTGAGGCACTCTTGGACTGGCTTTTTGGGGCAAGATAAAACGTATCCCCAAAGTTAACGACTCCGCCGCCTACTTCATTAATCTTAATTGGACCGACAATAGCTGGCATATAAAACATCCTTTTTATAGTTTCCTAGTACTTTAGTTTATGCAACTGAATACTGAGGTGTTAATCGTTTATCAAAGTTAGTGAGTAGGAGTTATCGGGCATGTTAATCCTTTAATTGGCGAATATGCTTTGTGCGGGACAATGCCCGAATATCCCTTGTAGAGCCAATCTGAAATACTGCCGAACTCGACAGGGCTGTAACATCCACATGTTGAACGGATATTACGGGCTTTTCATGAAAAAAGTTTGAAATAACAGGTTCATAAAAAACTGGCTGAGGGATTTCTTCCTCAAAGATTGGATAAGCTGTTAAATCTCCTTCTGATCCGAAAAAACGTTCTTCCTCCCGCTGAACAGCAAGTGCCTTTACACTAGGTGTTATTTGAACAGAATCACCGATGTGAAAAACAGAGCTGATCCCGATTGAGTTAACATAGGTACTTCCTACCTTAGAAATACGGCTAATCATTTTGGCGCCAACGGCACTAATGGACCAATAATAAGAGATTCAGGTGGCGTATCAAAGACAGAAGAAAGAGCAATGGTTTGTGTATCACCGATTAAAAAAACAGATGAGCTAGATACCCCAACAACTTTAATAGCTCCCACCTGGATATCTTTATTTACTACTGTAAAATTCATCGTTCTTCACTCCTTTATGGAGAATCTTTTGGCAAATGTTGTAGGAAATGCATAATGGAATTCTCAACATCCTTCTTCACCAATTCAAAAATTTCCTGTTTTTTATTAAGTAATGAATCTTGTTCAGTAAGAGGCTGAGCATTAATGTAGTATTGAATTCTGCTATCAATTTGTTTCCTAATGTCTTCAATAATATGTCTGCGATGAGGGTCATCGAGAGTTAATTCATATTGTTTTTCTGCTTGCTGTATATAATGAATACAGTCTTGATTTAGAAAATGGTTAATATCTTGGCTGCATTGCTTCATTAGTTGATCTCGAAGTTGTTGTTGAACACCATTTACGTTCATTCCTTTTTGTTGAACCTCAAAGTTATCTATCTGCTCAGGGTCGGTCGGATTGAGACCAATATTAAGGGTCCCATCTAACTGTTCAACCTTTAGTTGATCAAATTTATACTCAATTCTTTCAATATTTGTGTAAGGTTGTTTTTTTAAGTAGTCCACGTCGGTCCGTAAATCATTTGCTAGTTTAGTAAGTTGTTGGATTTTTTTATCCTGCTGCTGAACATAGTGATGAAGCTGTTGGAGGTATTTAGTCATCTCATGATAGTACAAAGCTATTCACCCACCTTTTGGTTCGCTCAAAAGTTGTTACTAATAATCTATGCAATAAAATAAAATGGGTGATAGCCTACTTAAAATTAAGTTGTTGCTGTTGGAGAAGAAAGAGGAACAAGAGGTCCCTCAGAAGCCTCTGCTGCAACACCTGTAGGAGTCTCGGTCAAAATTTGAGGTGCTTCTTGAAAAAATCCACCAGTATTATAAAGATTTGATAGGGGCTTTATCATTCCAGCACTCCCGATTTGCAGAACAGAAGAATTGTTTACAGAGCCCACCCGCAGGTAATTTATGCAGATGGTTTGGTTGATATAGAAATTCACCTTTCACATCCCCCTTTTGTAAGTTCATAAAAAGAAAAAAGGCAGGAGTACAGTGAGTGGAGAGAACACCCCTACCTCCCAATTTATAAGTTTCCTGCCATTGGCTGGTCAACAACATCATTATCATACGTATTGGTAACAGAATTTTGATTGTAAATGTTAAGACCATCACCTGTGTTAAAGGAACCGGCACCAGCAAATGTTTTAACCTCGCTGTAAGGAGAAATAGTAATAACATCTCCAACATGAACAATGCTGCTTGTTCCTACACTATTTACTTTAAAGGCACCTACAATAGCTGGCATAGTCAAACATCCTTTGTTAGTGTTATAAAACAAAGCACGACAATTGGCTTTTCTATACATTATGTTAGAAATGCGAAAAAGTGTGATAAACGCGGAAAAACAAAGCTAGGATTTAAAGTAGTATTGAGGTAAGCGATAAGTAGAGTAAGTGAGGAGATCTATTGTTATATTTATAAGTATTCTTTCACTTGTTTATCATCTTTAATTAGGTGTTTATTATACCCGAGGATTTCTTGTAATAAAAGCATATCAAGCTCTTGGCTGCATTGAATCGTTTGGTCAGAATTAATCCCATATTTTTTGGCTGTTTTAATCAAGTGCTTTCTTTTTAGTTCAATTTCATTCGTGAACATATTTTTCTCCATCCTAGATTTAAGATTTTGTCGATCAAAATGTAACCAAGTGTCGTTTAGGACAAGCTTATTATACAACGGATTATCTTATAAAACTTAGATTCGCTAAAATAACAAAAAAGAATACAAAATTCTACAAGAAACAACAGACTTCCTTCTGAATTTTGTTTCTTTTAATAGAAGGTTGTACAATAAAAGTAGTATTATGCTGAAAGGAAGGGAACATTATGATTGATGCCCATCTCCATCTTGATCAATATGATTTAAATAAGCTGGAATTTCATATTGATATGTGGCAAAACAATGGGATTGAAGGCGTTGTAGCGGTTGCTACAAATTTACAATCAAGCTATAAAACATTAGAGATAAAGCTTAAGTACCCTACATTTGTACGTGCTGCGATTGGCCATCATCCAGAAGCCCCTCCATCAACTAGTAAAGACCTAGCTGAACTTCTGAACTTAATAAAAAAGGAGAAAAACCACTTGTCAGGTATTGGTGAGATTGGTCTTCCAACCTATCAAAAAGGGTCTTTATATGAAGTGTATGGTGAAGAACCATTTTGCGAACAATTAGAAGCTTGTTTAGAAATAGCAAAATCAGTAGATCTTCCTGTTGCTTTACATGCTGTTCATAACGAGTCAGAGAGGGTGCTTTTACTATTGAAAAAGCATAAAATAAAGCAGGCACATTTTCATTGGTTAAAAGCCTCGAATCAAATTGTTCAAGATATAATCTCCCGTGGGTATTATGTTTCTGTTACACCAGAGGTTTGCTATCGGGAACGGGATCAGCGTCTTGTCAAATTGATCCCAATTGATCAATTATTAATTGAAACGGATGGACCTTGGAAGCATGGTGACCTCTTTCAGCACCAAGACACAACTCCTCTCTTTTTAAAGGATATCGTGGACTCCTTATCGAATATACTTTCAATATCAACTGTAAACATAAATGAAATACTATTGGCAAATACTAAAAGGCTTTATAAGTGATTCTATAGTAGTGGAGGATTTTTATGAAATTTGTTTTAGCTAAAATACATAGCGAACCATTTATTGGATTATTACATGGAGAAAAAATTATCGATTTAAACAAAGCGGAACAGGAAATTTTTGAAATTACTTCATTCCCAAGATCACTATTGGAATGTGTAACTTTAGGAGAAAAGTTTGTTCAAGACGTTATCCAAATTGTTGATAAAATAAAGAATGCTGATGGACATGAAGGGTATGTATATTCATTTTCGGATGTTAAAATACAAGCACCTATTCCAAGGCCAACAAAAAATATATTTTGTGTAGGAAAGAACTATCGAGAACACGCGATTGAAATGGGAAGTGAAGAGGACATACCAAAGCATCTTATGATGTTTTCAAAAGCTCCAACATCTGTAATTGGTCATGAAGATGAAATTGATCCTCATCTACATATTACAAGTGAGCTCGATTATGAAGGTGAGCTTGCGGTGGTCATTGGTAAAAAAGGAAAACAAATCAAAGAAGAAGAAGCAATGAATTATGTGTTTGGCTATACAATTTTAAACGACATTACTGCTCGAAATCTTCAATCACAGCACAAACAATTTTTAATTGGCAAAAGTTTAGACACCTCTTGTCCAATGGGGCCTTATTTAGTTCATAAGTCAGCTATAAAA
>NZ_JBLUOI010000083.1:0-19404 GCF_048059995.1 Metabacillus sp. YM-086
GTTTTACATATGAAGAGTTCTTGTTAACGGCAGCTTGTATACACAAAAAAGGAGAGTTACTAAATGGCAAAAATTATTGCAATCAATGCAGGTAGTTCATCTCTAAAATTTCAACTTTTTGATATGCCAAGTGAGACAGTATTAACAAAAGGATTAGTTGAGAGAATTGGGATTAATGATTCTGTTTTCAGCATTACGGTAAATGGAGAAAAACAAACAGATGTATCAGATATTCCAGACCATGCTGTAGCTGTTAAAATTTTATTATCTAAGCTTACAGGTTTAGGGATTATTCGATCTTTAGATGAAATAGATGGAATCGGACATCGTGTCGTACATGGTGGAGAAGTATTTAATGATTCTGTTTTAATTACAGATGATACACTTGCTAAGATTAAAGAGCTTTCTGATTTGGCACCACTTCACAATCCTGCCAATATTGTAGGAATCAAGGCTTTTAAAGAAGTTCTTCCAAATGTTGAAGCTGTTGCAGTATTTGATACAGCATTTCACCAAACAATGCCAGAGCAATCTTTCTTATATAGTCTACCTTATGAATATTACGAAAAGTATGGAATTCGTAAATATGGTTTCCATGGAACTTCCCATAAATATGTATCAGAGCGTGCAGCTGAAATCTTAGGAAGACCAGTAGAGCATTTACGCTTAATTTCATGTCACTTAGGTAATGGAGCAAGTATTGCTGCAATTGAAGGCGGTCGTTCTATTGATACATCTATGGGCTTTACACCACTAGCAGGTGTAGCAATGGGTACACGATCAGGGAATATTGATCCGGCTTTAATTCCATTTATTATGGAGAAAACAGAAAAGACAGCTGAAGAAGTGCTAGATATTTTAAATAAGAAAAGTGGTATTTTAGGGATTTCTGGTCTTTCAAGTGATTTACGTGACATCGAATCAGCTGCTAAAGAAGGCAACGAGAGAGCAGAAACAGCATTAGAAGTGTTTGCTAGTCGTATCCATAAATATATTGGTTCTTATGCTGCAAGAATGTCAGGTGTTGATGCCATTATTTTTACAGCTGGTATTGGTGAAAATAGTACAGAAATTCGCGCTCGTGTATTAAAAGGTCTTGAATTTATGGGGATTTATTGGGATCCTGCACTTAATAAGGTTCGTGGAGAAGAGGCATACCTTAGCTATCCGCATTCACCGGTAAAAGTATTAGTAATCCCTACAAATGAAGAAGTAATGATTGCAAGAGATGTAGTAAGAATGGCAAAATAATCATGTTTCTTAAAGGCAACCTCAGGTGGTTGTCTTTTTCTATATAGATTAAAAATGGTATGCAGGGTTAAAGTGTTTATTAACCAGCATACCGGGGTATTGTTTAGAATTATTTTTAGAGGAATTATATAAAATCATAAATACTTAACACCTACGAACTTCAATTCTTTTTTATCATTCCCACTTTCTATGATCATTTGTTTTACCTTTGAGATCGCATCAATCATTCCATTGGCTTTAATAATAATTTCATCTGAATCAATCGTAAACACGAAATGTTTCATCTTCAACACTCCTTCTTAAATTTGATTGTGTTTATCATATGTTAGAGTACAACAACCATTCTATAAGATTGTTATATTTCGTTACATGATTTTCTTGTCGAAAGAAAATAGATGTAACAAAAACTTCATATTTGATTCTCAAATGCAATGATCTTTACAAAATCAATCTCTTTGTTATTATTCTGATTCTGGGCTTTTATGTTATGATAAAAGTAACAAGTTCACCAAATAATACCTACTTTGCTTGGAGTAAGGAGATCATGAGGATGAATGAATTAGGTCGTGAGAAAGCTATATTAGAGGAAATTAAAACATGGGAAATTGACCTCCAAAATGATGGTCGTACAGATTTTCAAAGAACGTTTGACAGGTGGCTTACTCGGAAGCTCGATGACATACCTGAGCGAATGCAGAAGGTGTTCTATGAAAAAGTGGATACAAGTCTTTTTAACCTGCACTCTGTTATTCAAAATTCATTTATACAAAAAGATGCGAAAAATCAAATATTGTTATCTGCAAGAGCATTGAACAATCGCATTCAGCAGGTCAGTGATTTGCATTTCCTTTCGATCGATCAGCTTCATTACTTAGCTGATTTACAGACTTCTAAACACCGGCTTTATTCGTTTTTCCAAGGCGGTATCACTGGTACGGGAGGTATGCTTCTCACAAGTGCTGATATTCCATTGCAGGCAGTTATGAATCTAAGAGCCACTCAAATGATTTCTATGTGTTATGGTTATGAGATAAATAATCCATATGAAATGATGACTTCGTTAAAAGTCTATCATGCCGCTTTAATGCCAAAACATTTACAATACGAACAATGGATTGAATTAAAGAAAGAACTCCAATCTGATAATGGAATGAATTATTTTTACGAAGGTAACGAGGATATGGCTGACCAAAATAGCATGAAGTATATTCTTGCTCAAATTGCGAAGCTTTCTGTATTATCTTTATTTAAGAGAAAATTGGTTGCAGGGATTCCACTTGTTAGCATGATGATTGGTGCTGCAGGAAATTATCAATTTACTCGGCAGATAACGGAATTTGCAAATAAATATTATCAATATAGACTTATATTTGAAAAAACTAGTCAGTAACAGGAGGGTATCATGAGTACTGAAGAACATAAGTTACATGCTCCTGATCGTATAAGGTGCAAGGTCGTAACAATTAGTGATACAAGAGATAAAGAAACTGACAAAAGTGGTCAGTTAATAAAGAAATTATTAGAGGAGAATGGCCATATCACTGTTGATTATGAAATCGTTCGTGATGAAAAAACATTGATTCGCAGTTCTGTTTTAAAAGGGTGTGAAACAAGAGGAATTGATGTTGTCTTAACAAATGGGGGTACTGGGATAGCGAAAAGGGATGTGACAATTGAAGCAGTTGAATCATTAATTGAAAAAGAAATACCAGGCTTCGGTGAGATTTTTCGTATGCTAAGCTACCGGGATGATATTGGTTCTGCAGCCATTTTAAGTAGAGCTATAGCTGGAGTAGCAATGAATACCGCGATCTTTTCTATGCCAGGTTCATCTGGTGCTGTGAAGCTGGCAATGGAGAAGCTGATCCTTCCGGAGCTAGGTCATGTAGCTAGAGAGGTTAAGAAGGACTTAATATGAAATCGTAAAAGAAGGCTAGAATGAGCCTTCTTTTGTTTTAGCTATGCGTTTTAACTAGTGACACATGTTGGGTTGCTCTAAACCATATCCACAAATCATTTATAATAGAAGCAAGCTCTGCAATTTCCCCGTTTAATTCACAGGATGTATCAAAATCTTCCTCGTGGTTCAGTAGCTCCTGCTTCCTATTTATTTCTTTTTCTACTTCTATTATTCTGTCAGGAATATGACCACGGATTTTTTCCCACTCTGCAAGTATGAGGTATTGAGTTTGCATACTATATGTTGTCCATGGTTTATCCAAGATTGGAATCATTATATTAAGCCTAGGATCATAGGTAAAGTGTTCGCTCAATTTTTCTCCCTCTTCCGTTCATGACTATCCTTATTTTACAATACTGAAATCAAATCATCTATAAGTAACATTTTTATATGAATGGTATATATTAACTTGAGCAATACAGAAAAATTTATTTTTATACAAAGAATTAAGAAAATATACATTTTTCTATTGACGAAATAGGGAAACTGTTGGTAAAGTGTTATCTATACAACAAATGTATTTTTATAAACATATATTAATTTTTATACAACTAAGGAGGAACAATTAGATGAAAAAGGTTGTTTTAGCATATTCCGGAGGACTAGATACCTCTGTTGCAGTTAAATGGTTACAAGAACAAGGGTACGCAGTAGTTGCAGTTTGCCTTGATGTAGGTGAAGGAAAAGATACAGCATTTGTACAACAAAAAGCTCTTCAAGTAGGTGCTGTTGAATCATACATGATTGATGCTAAAGAAGAATTCGCAAATGATTTTGCGTTAGTTGCTTTACAAGCACATACACTTTATGAAGGAAAATATCCATTAGTTTCTGCGTTATCTCGTCCGTTAATTGCTAAGAAGCTAGTTGAAATTGCAGAAAAGGAAAACGCAATTGCAATTGCACACGGCTGTACAGGAAAAGGAAATGACCAAGTACGTTTTGAAGTTTCAATCAAAGCATTAAACCCTGATCTTGAAGTGCTTGCCCCAGTAAGAGAGTGGGGATGGTCTCGTGAAGAGGAGATCGAATATGCGTCTAAACATGGTATTCCGATTCCTATTAACTTAGATAGTCCTTATTCAATTGACCAGAATCTTTGGGGAAGAAGTAACGAATGTGGTATTTTAGAAGATCCGTGGGCTGCTCCTCCAGAAGGTGCATATGATTTAACAACACCAATTGAAAAAACTCCAGATCAACCGGAAATGATCGAGATTCAATTTGAGCAAGGTGTACCAGTGAAAATTAATGATAAAGCTTATCCATTACATGAATTAATTCTTGAATTAAATCAAATTGCAGGTAAGCATGGTGTAGGTCGTATTGACCATGTGGAAAATCGCCTTGTTGGGATTAAGTCACGTGAAGTTTACGAATGTCCGGGTGCAATGACATTAATTAAGGCTCATAAAGAGCTAGAAGATTTAACGTTAGTAAAAGAAGTTGCTCATTTCAAACCGGTGATTGAACAAAAGCTTGCAGAGCTTATTTATAACGGCTTATGGTTCTCACCATTAAAATCTGCTTTACACGCTTTCTTAAAGGAAACACAAACATATGTGACAGGTACTGTAAGAGTGAAATTATTTAAGGGTCATGCGATTGTTGAAGGAAGAAAATCTGACTACTCTCTATATGATGAGAAGCTTGCAACATATACGAAAGATGATGCATTTGATCACAATGCAGCAATTGGCTTTATCGAATTATTTGGACTTCCAACTAAAGTGAACAGCATGGTGAAAAATAACAAGAAGGTGGAAGTATGAAAAAGCTTTGGGGTGGACGCTTCCAAAAAACCCCTGAACAATGGGTGGATGAGTTCGGTGCATCCATCCATTTTGATCAGGAATTAGTTGAGGAAGACATCACAGGTAGTCTCGCACATGTTGAAATGCTTGGTAAGTGCGGAATTATTAGTGAAGACGAAGCAAAAGAAATCACAAAAGGTTTAACGTCATTGTTAGAAAAAGCAAAAAAGAATGAACTTTCTTTTTCTGTAAACTATGAAGATATTCATTTAAATATTGAAAAATTATTAATTGATGAGATCGGTCCTGTTGGAGGAAAATTACATACAGGGAGAAGCCGTAACGATCAAGTAGCGACTGACATGCACCTTTATTTGCGTAAACATGTGGCAATGGTTGTTGAATTAATTGATGGATTGCAACACTCACTAATTGGAAAAGCTGAGGAACATGTTGAAACAATTTTACCTGGTTATACTCATCTTCAGCGTGCACAACCAATCTCATTTGCCCATCATTTAATGGCCTATTTTTGGATGCTTGACCGTGATAAACAGAGATTTACTGAATCTCTTAAAAGAATTAATATATCGCCGCTTGGTAGTGCTGCACTAGCTGGTACAACCTTTCCAATTGACCGTGCTTATACTGCAGAAAAGCTGAACTTCGATGGTATCTATGAAAATAGCTTGGATGGGGTAAGCGATCGTGACTTTATTATTGAATTTCTTAGCAACAGCTCATTATTAATGATGCATTTATCACGCTTCTGTGAAGAAATTATTTTCTGGTGTTCCCAAGAATTTCAATTTATTGAACTTGATGACACTTACGCAACAGGAAGCAGTATCATGCCACAAAAGAAAAATCCTGATATGGCCGAGCTAATTAGAGGAAAAACAGGGCGAGTGTATGGAAACTTAATGTCACTTTTAACTATTTTAAAAGGACTTCCACTTGCTTATAACAAAGACCTTCAAGAAGATAAAGAAGGAATGTTTGATACCGTAAAAACGATTGAAGGAAGTCTTCAAATATTTATCGGTATGATTGATACAATGAAGGTAAACAAAGAGAAGATGGAAAAAGCAACATCAGAAGACTTCTCTAATGCTACTGAACTTGCAGATTATTTATCAACAAAAGGTATGCCGTTTAGAGAAGCACATGAAGTTGTTGGGACTTTGGTTTATCAATGTATTCAATCAGGAATTTATTTAAAGGATCTGCCTTTTGAAGAATACAAAAAAGCCTCCTCTTTATTTGAAGAAGACTTATATGAAATGATCAATCCTTACGAAGCAGTAAGAAAACGTATGAGCGCTGGTGGGACTGGCTTTGAAATGGTAAAACAAGCACTGGAAAAGGCTAAACAAACGTTAAAGTAAAACGGTTTTTTACAAAAATAAAACAGTAATTCATAGTATAGGCTCCTTATTTTCAGATAAACTAATCGCGAGCATATGAAAATAAGGAGCTGAAAACTATGAAAGAAAGAAGAGTTACGAGACAAACGTATTACTACGACCACCTTGGCGAACAAGAAACAATGCAACAATTAACTGATTCTTATTCAAGTGGGGTTGTCGAACAGCAGTATGATCCAAACTTTTTACAAGAACATTTTCGAGCAATAAGAAAAGATTAAAAGTATGTTCGTGCTGGCTTAAGATGAGTCAGCTTTTTTAATCCACGAAAACCCTTCTAAACATCCTCAATTCCTTTTCAAAACAAGATAATTGTAAAATCTCACATTTATTAGCACAATAGAAGTAGTAATGGATAGATCTATCAGTTATTGTGATAATATCGAAGTAATCCAGTCCTATAATAAAAAATAAACAGTTTTACAGAGGAATATTCCTTTAGATAGAGCGTATTAATGATTGATATCCTTTTAAGGACAAGTTAAATGGGGAGGAAGATATCGTGAGACATGCCCTTATTACCGCAGGATCTAAAGGGTTAGGAAAAAAAGTCACTGAAGAGTTTTTACAACGCGGGTATTCAGTAACAATTAATTATCGAAAAGACATAGAAGCGGTAGAAAAGCTTAAAAATACCTATTCACATCTATCGGATCGTATTCTTTTTGTTCAAGGTGATGTTACGAAAAAAGAAGATCTCACAAACATGATTGATATAACAATTGAACGGTTCGGTAGAATAGATTGTTTGATAAATAATGCTGGTCCATACATATTTGAAAGAAAGAAGCTAGCTGATTATACAGATGAAGAGTGGTATCAAATGATAGAGGGAAATTTAAGTTCAGTCTTTCATTTGTTCAAAAAGATTATTCCAATCATGAGGCAGCAAAGATACGGAAGAATTATTACATATGGCTTTCAAGGAGCCGAATCCTCTCCAGGTTGGCTTCACCGCTCTGCTTTTAGTGCTGCAAAGGTGGGGCTTGTATCATTAACAAAATCAATAAGTATTGAAGAAGCAGAACATGGAATTACCGCTAATATGATCTGCCCTGGAAACATTGTCGGAGAAATGAAAGAAGCAACGATTGAGCAGTCTAGAATAATGAGTGATGTTGAATCGAAAACACCAATTGGCCGTTCCGGTACAGGAGAAGATATTGCAAGAACTGTTGCCTTTATTTGTGATGAAAACTCGGACATGATCACAGGCTCCATAATTGAGGTTACTGGTGGAGCAAACGTAATACATCGGTTTCATATCTGAAAACAAGAAAATATACGTTCTTAGAAAAATTCACTAACCTGTCTTATTGCGTCATCATATGATGAAATATGGTCATACTGATAAGAACGCAAATTAAAGGGTGAATACTTATGAAAATCGGCATTCCAGCTGAATTAAAAAATAATGAAAACCGTGTAGCGATAACACCAGCCGGGGTAAATCAGTTAATAAAATCTGGACATGAAGTTTGTATTGAAACGAATGCAGGATTAGGATCTGGCTTTACAGATGAGCAATACAAAGATGCTGGTGCAACGATTGTGAAAACAGCTGCTGAGGCTTGGTCAATGGACATGGTAATGAAAGTGAAAGAGCCGTTAAAAGAGGAATTTTCCTATTTTCGTGATGATCTGATTTTATTTACTTATTTACATCTTGCGGCTGAACAAGAGCTTACAAAAGCTCTGATTAATAAAAAGGTAACATCGATTGCATACGAAACTGTACAGCTTTCAAATGGGGCACTTCCTCTATTAACACCAATGAGTGAAGTTGCCGGGAGAATGGCTGCGCAAATCGGTGCCCAACTATTAGAAAAGCCAAAAGGTGGTAAAGGAATTTTGCTTGCTGGAGTTCCTGGCACACAAAGGGGACGTGTTACGATTATAGGCGGTGGTGTAGCCGGTACAAATGCCGCTAAAATTGCCTGTGGATTAGGAGCAGAGGTTACGATACTTGATACAAACCCGGAACGGCTAAGGCAGCTTGATGATTTATTTGGAAAAGAAGTATCAACAATTATGTCTAGCCCCCTTACAATATCAGAATCGGTTCAACGAGCAGACCTTGTGATTGGGGCTGTGTTAATACCTGGGGCAAAAGCACCAAAGCTTGTTTTAGCAGAGGATGTAAAGACAATGGCTAAGGGCTCTGTTATTGTTGATATTGCCATTGATCAAGGCGGCATTTTCGAGACAATTGATAGGTTAACGACCCATGACAATCCAACGTATGAAAAGCATGGTGTTTTACATTATGCTGTAGCTAATATGCCAGGGGCAGTTCCAAGAACCTCTACATTGGCATTAACGAATGTCACTGTACCTTATGCGAATATCATTGCAACGAAAGGTTACCAAAAAGCTTGTTTAGAAGATTCTGCGCTGCTGAAAGGATTAAATACGTTGAAGGGATTTGTAACGTATAAAGCAGTTGCAAAGGCACATGGACTTACTTTTAAGGATGCCACTTCATTATTGAATTCATGAGTAAAACACCACATGAAAAACTTAGTGAAAGCTAGGTTTTTCATGTAAATCCGTTTAACTAGAAATAAAAATGGGTAAAGTTTTAGTGGACAAATCTTATTAATTTAACCATTTTAACTGAGTTAATTTCATAATTATGACTCTTAAATCAAAAAACGAACATGTTTATTAACCTTGAACATGTTAATAAACAATACACGGATAAAAACATTATTAAATGTGTAATTCATACGTTTTTTGATAACAAATGATACATTGTGAAATTGATTCAACTATATAAGGAGTTGAATAAAATGGATGTTTCATATCACGGACATGCAGTTGTACAAGTAACAGCACACAATAAAAAAATTATTATTGATCCATTTATTACTGGCAATGAATTAACAGACTTGACAGCTGATTCAGTTGAGGCAGATGTTATTATTCTTACACATGGTCATAATGATCATGTTGGGGACACAGTAGAAATTGCCAAGAAAAATAATGCTTTAGTTATTGCCCCATACGAGCTGGCGGTTTACATAGGGAAAAATGGAATTGATATTCACCCAATGAATATTGGGGGAGCATATGATTTTGATTTTGGTAGAGTTAAGCTAACACAGGCTTTTCATGGGTCTAGCTATCAAGAGCCGGATGGTACCGTTATTTATACTGGTATGCCATCAGGTGTTCTATTAACATCTGAAGGCAAAACAATCTATCATGCAGGTGATACTGCACTCTTTACTGATATGAAAATGATTGGAGAACGAAATTCAATAGACCTTGCATTTTTACCAATAGGAGATAATCTAACAATGGGGCCTGAAGACGCAAAGGACGCAGCTCTTTGGCTAAATGCAAAGAAAGTCGTGCCCATCCATTATGATACTTTTCCAGCCATTAAGCAGGATCCAGAAAAATTCGCTCAATCCTTACCAGAAGGCATTGGCTTGCCATTAAAAGTCGGAGAAAAATACGAGCTATAATCGAGGGAATTAAATAGTGCTAGAAAGAAGCAAAGAATCTCATTCATTGCTTCTTTTTTTATGTGTACATGCATAAAATAAAACAAAGCTTCGATAGAAAGGATGAATCAATATGAAAAACCTAATGTACGCATTAATTGCATTAATGATGCTCTATTTTGGACTTCAACATATCTCACTTTCGGGTGACCAAACGCAAACTGTATTTGCGATGAGCTGGTTGTGCTTAGCGATTTTTGTTATTGGTGGAAACTTTGCTCATTATTTGTACCGACCAAAGCAACAGGTTCAAGCAAAGCAGCTAAAATCCTATAAGCAGATTCAGAAAAAGAGACAAAGACAAACACTGCGTTGATATAAGCCCTCTTCACCCTTATAATAAAAGTGGATTAGTTTGTTTTTTAAACCGTATTTGTGCGGTCTTATTAGATAAATGCACTAATATAAAAAGGGTGATGCAGCTTGGCTACAAAGCACGAGCAAATTTTGCAGTATATAACTTCACTGCCAGTTGGTGAAAAAATTTCTGTTAGACAAATTGCGAAGGATATAAATGTTAGCGAAGGAACAGCATATCGTGCGATTAAAGAAGCAGAGAACAAAGGATATGTTAGTACGATAGAACGTGTCGGAACGATTAGAATCGAAACTAAAAAGAAAGAGAACTTTGAGAAATTAACATATGCTGAGGTTGTTAATATTGTTGAAGGGCAAGTTTTAGGTGGACGGGCAGGTTTACATAAAACATTAAATAAATTTGTTATCGGTGCGATGAAGCTTGATGCCATGATGCGATATACAGGTGCAGGGAACTTACTTATAGTCGGGAATCGTACAACTGCCCATCAATATGCACTTGAAGCTGGTGCAGCAGTATTGATAACAGGTGGTTTTGATACAGAAGATAGTGTGAAAAAATTAGCTGATGAGCTAGAGCTACCAATTATTTCAACAAGCTATGATACCTTTACGGTTGGCGCAATGATCAATAGAGCAATTTATGATCAGTTGATTAAGAAAGAAATCGTACAGGTGGAGGATATTCTTACACCGATTGATAAAACAATTTGTTTATCAACGGTTGATACGGTGGCAACTTGGTATCAACATAACTATGAAACTGGACATGGTCGGTTTCCAGTGATAGATCAGAACTTAAAAGTGCAAGGAATTGTTACCTCTAAAGATATTATGGGGAACGACCATTCAACCCTAATCGAAAAAATAATGACTAAAAGCCCGATTACGGTCATTGGTAAAACTTCTGTTGCATCAGCAGCACAAATGATGGTTTGGGAAGGAATCGAAATTTTGCCGGTAGTAGACCAGCAGAATCGATTGCAAGGGATTATTAGTCGTCAAGATGTACTTAAGGCCCTTCAAATGATCCAACGTCAACCACAAATTGGTGAAAAGCTTGATGACATTGTGACAAATCAATTTATAACGATTGATGATGAATCAAAACGCAGTAGTATTTTTCGATGTGAAGTAACTCCGCAAATGACAAATCACCTTGGTACCATTTCCTATGGAGTTTTTACGACACTTGTTACAGAGTCCGTTAATCGTTATTTAAGAGCACAGAAAAAAGGTGACATTGTTGTTGAAAATATCACAATATACTTTATTAAACCTGTTCAAATGGAATCAGTGCTTGAAATTCACCCTAAAATATTAGAGGTTGGTCGTAAGTTTGGAAAAATTGATATAGAAGCATATAGCGACGGTGTTGTCGTAGGAAAAGCAATGATGATGGTTCAATTGATTGAGAGATAATACAGGATACAAAAATAGGGTTAACTGTTTTATAAAACAGTTAACCCTATTTTTTCGAAGAATTCTTTACTGTTGTTCTTTTATTTCTTTTAGAACATATGGAAGATAATGCTTGTAAGCGCGGTATCCTGCCCATGCACTGCCAAAACCGATTAACAGAAAAATAATTCCCACAACAAATGATAAGGCTGAGCGAAACATGAATAATTGATTAAGTCCAAAAAATGCAACAAACAGACCTAATGCAATGCTAGCTTTCGCAGATATCCAACTTTTCTCCGCTTGCTTATTTGATCTGTATGCTTTGACTTTATAGTACAAATAGAAAGCTAGCGAAAAAATTATAAGTACAACTAAAACTGGCATATAAAAACCTCCACTACTGAGATGAGTATTTTTTCTACTCTTGCATCTAGTAAGGTAAAAAAGAAGAAATATCTTCTTATACAACCTATAATAAAAGATAGCATGATTCGTTTAACATGTCTTTAAATAAATGCGATGAAATGAAAATCCTGAAGATTCATTCTTTTTTAAAATTTGTATTTATGATTTAATAAAACTATATAGAGAGAAAAGGAGACCAAAATGAAACAACAAATACTAGATGAAATTAGCCAAAATGAGACAATTATCATTCATCGTCATGTTCGTCCAGATCCAGATGCCTATGGCTCTCAATGCGGTTTGGCTGAAATGATAAAAGCTACATACCCAAATAAGAAAATTTATGTTGTAGGAGAATCTGAGCCAACGCTTGAGTTTCTCTATAAAATGGATCATATATCAGACGATATATACCAAGAAGCACTTGTTATTGTATGTGATACAGCAAATCAAGCCCGCATCAGTGATCAACGTTATCATACAGGTAAAAAATTGATTAAAATCGACCACCATCCAAATGATGATCAATATGGAGATCTTTTGTGGGTTGAAACTGAGGCAAGTGCTACAAGTGAAATGATTTATGAACTGTACTTAGAAGGAAAAGATCAGGGCTTTAAATTATCTGAAAAAGCGGCAGAGCTTCTTTATACTGGGATTGTGGGGGATACAGGAAGGTTCCTATTCCCGAGTACAACGGAGAAAACCTTTCAGTATGCAAGTGCATTAATCTCAAAAGGAATTAATCCTACACCAATTTACGACGAACTTTACAAAACAAAGAGAAACGTCGCTAAACTTAGTGGATATGTACTTCAAAACTTTACGTTAACATCATCAGGTTCTGCATCAATGAGTATAACGAAAGATATATTAAAGGAATTTGATGTAACCCCTTCAGAAGCTTCACAGCTTGTTGGAATTTTAGGTAATATTGAAGGTGTGAAAGCATGGGTGTTCTTTGTGGAAGAAGAAAATCAGATCCGTGTTAGACTTAGAGCAAAAAAACTTGTAATAAATGAATTAGCTAAAAAATATAATGGTGGCGGACATCCACTCGCATCTGGAGCTTCTGTATATAGTTGGGAAGAAGCGAAACAGGTGTTACATGATCTAGAAGTGCTTTGTCAGGATGAATGATCCAATAAATAAGAAAGGGTTCGGTAATAACTGCCGAACCCTTTTTTAACCCTAGTCGGTAGTCATAAGATAACATAGTTCCTTGCATTAAAATTTACGATCCAGAAGAATTCTTGTTTAGAGGTTAGTTTGCTTACAATAAAGTTATGGATTACGTTTCTAGTGGTTTGAATAGAACATGTGATGAGGGTCTTTGAAAACGCCACTTTGATAATGGAGTTTTACATTGATGAAGAAATAATGATAGCGGTTACTTTTCTTTGGTCGGAATAAACCAATAACCTAGCTCTGTAGCATCCTCATACACATCCAATTGTAGAATCTGACATTCTTTTTTGATAATGTTTGCAAGCTCAGCTGTTTCTACATATGCTGAGAAGCCTTTTTTGATATGGTTAATCTTTTCCTGGACAACTTGTTTTGAACTTAAAATATACATATCCATCCCTCCGTTAAGTAGTGGTACAACAGATAAATCGTTATAAAGTGAGTTGGTTAAACAAGGAATCAATTGTTATAATTGTTGGAATAAATGTTCTTTGAAGAGTGGAAGGGGAAGTTAAAGCCAGTTTGTTAGAGAGCAAACCAGCTTGTTTTTAAGTGAATGTATTTTCCTTGTTTTTCCTATTTCTATTTTATCGGAAAAGGGAAGGTTTTGCGATTAATTTTTAATGAAAATCTCAAATATTTCAAATTCCTTAGGAGTATTGTTAGTCTACAAAGGATATTTTAACTTCAATATATAGTGTGGTGGTTAACATGAATTTTGTCATTTCAAGCTTGTATTCTTTTCCATCAAACTTTAATGGTTTATTTTCAATGATTCGTTCTATTAATAGATGATTAGAAACGATACTCTCAATATCCTTGGCCATTACGTCTTTTAAATCTTCCTTTACACTGTTTTCAATATTCGTTATCCTAAAATCCTTAAAAAGGTAGCGATCACCGTTAGTTAATTTAATCTTAATCTCTTGAACAGTCAGCTTTTCTTGAGCTTTTTTGTTTAATTTTGTATACTCTTCTTGATAGATTTTCTTGTCATTCTCTAAATCTTGAATTGTTTGCTTTTGTTTATTTATAATTGTACTATGTTCTTCTTGAATAACTCCAAAAATAAAAAGGAAAACACCCCAACTAATAACTGCCCCTATTGCTGCACCTGCAAAAAAACGTTGCCATGAAGGTTGCTGATAGTGCGGCGGGATTCTCATGAAAGATGCTCCTGTGTTAACCAAGTGATAAGTAACCAACCTGTTTGAGCTCCACCCATAGCTGATACAATTAACAATACTTGTTTAACAATATCTCGTGTTTCACCTTGAAAAATTCCACGCTCAAAGCTGTAAAAAGCATCAAACGTACCACCTATTGCTGCAACAAGAGCCCAAATTTTTAGCCTATTAGCAAATTCAAACATTTTGGTTAATGGTGGTTCTCCTGCTAAAAAAGCACCAATGGCACCGATTAGCGTGCCACCTAAAAGTACTCCTAGTGCTATAAAGTAACTATGAATAAAAGCCGGCATAAAGGCTTCTTTGTCCATGACTATCAACCCCCTACTCTATATATATGGACGACCTATATTAAGTATGAAAGAAAATATTGTTGTAGGAATGGTCTAAATTCTCTAACAGTGAACGCTCTTATTTGTAACTATATAACCGCGGGAATATAATGAAGGATATATAAATGATCCTTGAATAAAAATTTAAAACAAATGTAGAAAGGAGGGGAATATATGCCGTTTGTTCACCTTCAAGTGAAAAGTGCATACAGCTTGCTCTCAAGTGCAGCAAGATTAGATAAATTAGTTAATAAGGCAAAAGAATATAAATTCAATGCTATAGCATTGACTGATTTTCATGTGATGTATGGGGCTGTAGCTTTTTATAAGCTTTGTCAAGAAAATGGAATAAAGCCTATTTTAGGTATGACAGTCACAATCATAGATGAACAACATGAGACGGACATGACAGCTGTACTACTAGCTGAAAATAACGAGGGGTATCAGAATTTATTAAAAATAAGCAGTGCTCTTCAAACAAAATCACCTGAAGGGATTCCGGATCGATGGTTAAAAAGCTATCATTCTGGATTAATAGCCATTATTCCAGGACAGATGTTCATGGAAAGCTTTGAAAAAGAACAGTTTGAGCAAGTAATTGTCTTATTAAAAAAATATCAAACTCTATTTGGTGAAAACTCAATATACTTAGGAACTCAGAGAGTATCCTTAGAAGATGAGTCTCTACATAAACATTTACTGAATATTAGTCATGAAGTGAATATTCCTATGGTGGCAACGAATAATGTTTGCTATATCGAAAAGGAAGATTACCTTGCTCAGCAATGTCTAATTGCATTAAAACGTGGTGAAAAGCTTTCTGATTTTCATGTTGACCTAAAAGGTACACATGAAAATTACTTAAAGAGTCCAACTGAAATGGTATCTTTATTCGAGGAGTCCCCTGATGTATTAGAAAATACATTAAAGATAGCTGCTCGGTGTAAAGTGAATCTTAATCTGGGCGTTACGCATCTACCAAAATACCCTACTCCCAAAAACCAACATGCTGATGAATATCTTGAGGAGCTTTGTTACAAAGGATTAAATACAAGATTTGAAAACCCTGACTTTATCTATTTACAAAGACTAAGCTATGAGTTAGATATTATAAAAAGAATGAATTTTAGTGATTATTTTTTAATTGTATGGGACTTTATGAAGTACGCTCATGATCATGGCATATTAACAGGTCCAGGACGAGGTTCTGCTGCCGGCTCTCTTGTTTCATATGTGCTACGAATTACGGATGTAGATCCAATTAAACATAGGTTGCTTTTTGAAAGGTTTTTAAATCCAGAGCGTATTACTATGCCGGATATTGATATTGACTTTCCAGATACAAGACGTGATGAAGTAATAGCTTATGTAGCAAACAAATATGGGAAGTTACACGTTGCACAAATTATTACCTTTGGTACGTTAGCAGCAAAAGCAGCTATTCGTGATGTGGGGAGAGTAATGGGAGCTTCGCCTAAGGAAACAGATGTCTTATCGAAGCTGATCCCATCTCGACCTGGAATCACCCTTCAAGAAGCATTTAAAGAATCTCAGGCACTACAGAAATTAATTACTGAAAATGAGCTGAATAAAAAAATCTATGAAACAGCTTTAAAACTAGAAGGCCTCCCAAGGCATACTTCTACACATGCAGCTGGTGTTGTTTTAAGTGATCAACCTTTAACAAATATTGTTCCAATTCAGCAAGGGCAACAGGATGTGTACTTAACACAGTACTCTATGGATTACTTAGAAGATCTCGGGCTTTTAAAAATGGATTTTTTAGGTTTAAGAAACCTTTCTTTAATCGAGAATATTATGAAATCTATACAACGTGTTGAAGGAAAACGAGTTGATTTGACGAACATATCCTATCAAGACGAAAAAACGTTTGATCTTTTATCCCAGGGAGATACAACAGGAGTTTTTCAGCTTGAATCCGAGGGGATGAGAAGTGTTTTAAAGCGTCTTAAACCTAGCAATCTTGAGGATATTGTTGCTGTAAATGCGTTATACAGACCTGGTCCGATGGAAAATATACCACTTTATATTGACAGAAAACATAAAAGAAAAAGCACAACATATTTACATCCCTCACTGGAACCGATTTTAAAGAATACCTATGGTGTTATTGTCTATCAGGAGCAAATAATGGAATTGGCTTCTACTATTGCAGGATTTACTCTAGGGGAAGCAGACTTATTAAGAAGAGCCGTCGGGAAAAAAAAGAAAGAAATACTAGATCAACAGAGGGAACATTTTGTCTCGGGCTGTATGAGAAACGGTTATAGTCAACAAGTGGCAAACTCAATTTATGATTTAATTGTAAAGTTTGCCAACTATGGATTTAACCGTAGTCATGCAGTTGCCTATAGTATGATTGCTTACCAATTAGCCTTTTTAAAAGCAAATTATCCTCTCCATTTTTTAACAGCTTTATTAACAAGTGTAAGTGGAAATGAAGATAAAGTTGCTCAATATGTTCGAGAGGCGAAACGTAAAGGTTTTGCAGTGCTGCCACCCTCTGTAAACAAAAGTGAGTTTGCATTTTTAGTAGAAGGTGCTAGTATTCGCTATAATTTAACATCTATTAAAAATGTAGGTGTAGCGGCTATTAAGGAAATTTTTCATGCAAGAAAGAAAAGACCTTTTACTGACTTATTTGATTTTTGTATAAGGGTGTCAATGAAAATTGTGACTAGAAAAACGATGGAGCAACTTATTTTTGCTGGTGCAATGGATGAGTTTACTATTGATCGTGCAACTTTGCTTGCAAGCCTGGATGTTGCCATTGAGCATGCGGAGCTAATGACTCCATCAGATGAAAGTCAATTTGATCTCTTTTTGGATGAAGAGTTTAATCTAAAGCCAAAGTATATTGAAGTAGAGCCATTTAAAATTGAAGAAAAACTTAGATTTGAAAAAGAATCTCTAGGTTTATACTTTTCGATTCATCCTGTTGAAATGTACCGTTCAAACCTTCATGCAGTCCGTGCTGTTACTATTGATGATCTATCCTCAAATGTAGATCGAAAGGTTTCAATTGGGGCTTTGGTAGCAAATGTACGAACAATACGTACCAAAAAAGGTGAGGTTATGGCTTTTTTACTACTTGGAGATGAAACAGGAGATATTGACGCGGTTATTTTCCCACAAACTTATTCAAAGTTTGGTGAAAAGGTGAAGGACGGAATGATTTTCTATCTGGAGGGAAAAGTTGAAAGAAGACAGGATAAACTTCAGTTTATTGTTCAGCAAATAAAAGAACTGGATCACTTACCAGCCGTTTCAAAACATGGAAAGCTATTTGTGAAAATTGAGAAGCAGTTCTCAGATCAACAAAAGCTTCTAGATGTAAAGAAGATACTAAGTCGTTTTCATGGGAGTATCCCTGTCTACCTTTATTATGAGCATGATAAGAGGACCATTCAATTACCTGAAGAGTTCTCAGTTTCAGCTACAGAAGAGTGTTTAACAGATTTAATGAATTTACTTGGGCAAAATAATGTTGTGCTAAAACAGGAGTAGCCTTTAATTGTAAGGCTATTTTCGTAAATGAGTATGTTTATGCTAAACGATGCTTTACAATCAAATGAATTATGTTATCATTTAATAATGATTTAAAGTGGTCTGACCACTTTTTTAAAGAGTGATAGGCAGAATAATAATAGATACAGCTGAACTGGTAACTAAACAATTAGATTCTTACAATAGGGTACTTGTTCTAGTACTTTACATGGGGAGTGTTCATGATGTCATTAAGAGAAGAAGCCTTACATATTCATCGTGTTAACAAAGGGAAATTAGAATCAAAGTCAAAGATTCCAGTGAAAAATGCTTATGATTTAAGCCTTGCTTATTCACCTGGTGTAGCTGAACCTTGTAAAGACATTTATGATGATAAAAGCAAAGTCTATGATTATACGATGAAAGGTAATATGGTTGCAGTAGTTTCTGATGGTACGGCTGTGCTCGGGTTAGGGAATATTGGTCCTGAAGCAGCATTACCGGTTATGGAAGGAAAAGCTGTTCTTTTCAAAAGTTTTGCTGGAGTGGATGCATTTCCAATTTGCTTAAACACGACAGATATTGATGAAATCGTTAATACAGTTAAGTTGCTTGAACCAACGTTTGGTGGAGTAAACTTAGAAGACATAGCTGCTCCTAATTGTTTTGTTATTGAAGAACGTTTAAAAAAGGAAACGAATATCCCTATTTTTCACGATGACCAACATGGTACTGCGATTGTAACAGTAGCAGGGCTTGTTAATGCTCTTAAATTAGTCGGAAAAAGTATGTCTAATATCCGGGTTGTAGCTAACGGTGCAGGAGCAGCTGGTATTGCAATCATTAAGCTTTTATATAGCTATGGTGTAAGAGATATTATTATGTGTGACACGAAAGGTGCGATCTTTGAAAATCGTTCACACGGTATGAACAACGTGAAATCGGAAGTAGCTAAATACACAAATAGAGATCAGCTAGAAGGTAGTTTAGCCGATGTTATTAAAGGTGCCGATGTATTTATTGGAGTTTCGGTTGAAGGGGCCTTGTCTAAAGAAATGGTTCAATCAATGAATGAGAATCCAATTATTTTTGCTATGGCTAATCCTGTTCCAGAAATTATGCCGAATGAGGCCAAAGAAGCTGGTGCGAAGGTTATTGG
>NZ_JBLUOI010000084.1:0-18939 GCF_048059995.1 Metabacillus sp. YM-086
GTCTATTTTCATGATTATTAATTTAACTTTTTTATTCAGTTTAGCCATTTTTTTAACTAATTATATTTATCTTCAAGAAGGACTTGAGACGGTCTATCATAATTTGCTTCATTATCATCCAGAGGTTTTGCATATCTATTATGAAAATCAAAGTCTTGTTTATTGGTTAACTTTACTTATCATTTTCACGAAATTATCAATTCAATTACCAACCTTTGAACAGTTTTCAAAGTCAATTGTCGGGAATGGGATAAGTCGTTTATTTGTTGGTGCGATTATTTATGTGACTCTTATTTTATCCTTTTCTACGATGACAATCGTCGCAATCACGCAAAATTTGCCTTCAGAAAATGTCAACGAGCTTCTTATCCTTCTAATCAAAGAAAAATCTGATTCATTTATTTTTCTATCCATTATGTTGACTTTTTATATGCTGTCACTCATAACGAATGCCATAAAGTATAACGAATACAAAGAAAAGTATGGAAAACCTAAAAAAATGACGTTTATCATGTTGGGAGTCGCAACATTGTTAGGAGTCTATATATTATTTCAATACCAAATCAGTTTTCTTACTATGTATGTTTACTCTTCAATTTTTATCTTCGTTCTTATTCTGTTAAAAGGTTGTACCTCGATTATTTTTAAAATAAGTAACAATATTTAAAAAAGTCAGAAAAATATTAAAAAAATATTTTTCTGACTTTTTTTATAATGAAAATGTACCAATACAAAGGGGGGTTATGATAGTGATAAACAAAAGAAACAGTATTCTCGCTTTTTTGTTAGTATGTGTGTTTATGCTTAGTGCATGTTCTTCACAATCAACAAGCGAGGAAGGTGAAGCAACAAATGAGGGTGGTAGTAACTCGATTGTTGTTGGATTAGAGGCAGAACCAACAACTCTGGATGCCCATCAAATGTCAGACTACAACTCTAGTAGAACAGCGATGGAAATCTATGACCAACTTGTGCAATTTAAAGATGAAAGCACTGAGCTTGAACCAGATCTAGCTGAGAAATGGGATGTGTCAGATGATGGATTGGAATATACGTTTTACTTAAAACAAGATGTGAAATTCCATGATGGCACTCCATTTAATGCCGAAGCTGTTAAGTTCAGCTTTGAGAGACAAATTGATCCAAATCATCCGTTCCATGATACAGGACAATATGCGTACGCAGAATTTACCTTTGGAACAGTTGATAAAATTGAAGTGGTTGATGAATTTACAGTGAAACTTACGTTAAAAGAACCATTTGCTCCATTTTTAAGCAACTTAGCTATGCATGCAGCTAGTATTGTAAGTCCAACAGCTGTTGAAAAGTATGCAGCTGATTTCACAAAAAATCCGGTAGGTACAGGTCCATTTAAGTTTGTAAGCTGGGATCCAGGTGTTGAAGTTGTTTTAGAGAAAAATCCGGATTATTTTAAAGGTGAACCAAATGTGGATCAGTTAATTTTTAAACCTATAACTGAAGCACAAACTCGTTTGGCAGAGCTTGAAGCAGGAAACATTGATATGATTGTGAACGTTCCGCCTGATGATTTAGAGCGACTAAAGAGTGATGAAAACTTACAAGTTATCGAGCAAGCGGGCATGCATACTTGGTGGACTGCGTTTAATACACAAAAAGAACCATTTAATAATGTGAAAGTTCGCCAAGCTGTTAACTATGCGATTAATAAAGAAGCGATTGTTGATGGAATTCTTCAAGGAACAGGGGAGTTAGCAAATACACCGTTACCACCGACAATCTGGAGTCATAATCCGAATGTGGAAAATTATGATTACGATCCTGAGAAAGCAAAAGAACTATTAGCTGAAGCTGGCTATGCAGACGGATTTGACGTGACATATTGGGTTCCTGAATCTGGTTCTGGTATGCAACAACCCCAAGCGATGGCAGCTGCTATTCAAGCGGACCTTAAAGAAGTAGGCATTAATGTTGAAATTCAAACATTAGAATGGGGAGCTTATTTAGATAAAGTTTTCCTTCCACCTGATCAAAATGATATGGATATGCACCAAATGTCATGGGTTGGAGATAATGGAGATCCTGATAACTTCTTATATATTCTTTTAAGTAGTGAACAATGGCCAACAGCTGGCTTCAATGATTCCTACTACAAAAATGAAACAGTAGATGAATTGTTGGCAAAAGCACGTGTAACAAAGGATAAAGGTGAACGAACAACAATGTATGAAGAAGCACAAAAGCTGATTATGGAAGATGCTCCATTAGTTGTGTTAGATCATGAAAAACAAATCATTGTTGCGAACAACAGAGTTAAAGACTTTGCTCTTCACCCAACAGGTGTGTTCCGCTTTTCAGGAGTGAAGGTGGAGTAGATAGAGAGATCTAAAGGGGAGCTTGTCTCCTCTTTGGTCTTTAAATGGATGAATAAAGATGTGTTTAGAAAGAGGGGGTTAACATGGCTTCATATATCATTAAAAGGTTGATTAGTTTAGTGCCAGTTCTAATAGGTGTGACGATTTTAGTATTTTCGATCATGCATTTATCGCCAGGTGATCCAGCCAAAATTATGTTAGGTCCAAAAGCAACAGAGGAATCAATTAAAGCACTTAATGCTCAATTAGGTCTTGATCAGCCTTTATATGTTCAATATTTTTCATGGATAGGAAATGTGTTAACTGGTGATTGGGGAAGGTCATTACAAATGAAGATGGAAGTATTACCACTTGTCATGGATCGCTTCAACGCTACGTTAATTCTGACATTTTTTAGTGCCGCTTTGGCATCAGTCATTGGGATTGGTGTGGGAATTGTATCTGCTTATAGAAAATACTCGTGGATTGACAGAGGTCTTATGCTGTTTGTTTTATTCGGGTTCTGTTTACCTGTATTTTGGCTTGGACTTATATTGCAAATTATCTTTGGCCTCAAATTAAATATCCTTCCAATGTCCGGCATGTATTCTCCAGGTACAACTGGCTTTGCTGATCTTTTCATGCATATTATCTTACCATCTTTAGCATTATCTGCAGGGGCAGGTGCAGTCATAGCTAGGATGACTCGTTCAAGCATGTTAGAGGTGTTTGAGCAGGACTATATCCGTACTGCCCGTTCAAAAGGAATTACAGAAAGAAAAGTAGTGTATGTTCATGCCTTGAAAAATGCTTTTATTCCAGTGTTAACAGTCCTAGGAATGCAAATCGGCTATTTATTAGCTGGAGCTGTATTGGTTGAGATGGTATTCTCGTGGCCAGGAATAGGGACATTAATGATTAACGGGATTTTAGCACGTGACTTTCCTTTAGTTCAGGGGATTATCCTATTTGTGGCATCAACATATGTGTTAATAAACTTAATTGTCGATATTTTATATGCATTATTAGACCCAAGGATTTCTTATCGATAGGTGGTGTGAAAGATGGAACCAGTAGTTAATCAGGAACAACTTCCTCCTTATCAAAAAATAGAAGAGGAAAAGTCAAAAAAGGCTAAGGGGCCTTTGCGGATTGCAATGAAAAAACTATCCAGAGATAAGGCTGCGCTAACAGGGTTAATTATATTAGCTGTTATTGCAATTCTTCTACTTGCAGCCCCGATTCTTCCTATTCAAGATCCTGATGAGGTGAACTTAGGTAATCGTCTCCAGCCGATAGGGACGGCAGGAAATATTTTAGGAACAGATGATTTAGGAAGGGATTTGTTAAGTAGGTTAATTTGGGGAGGAAGAGTATCGGTCGCGATTGGATTTATTGCTGTTGCGATTGCCTTGTTCTTTGGAACAATTCTAGGCTTAATTGCAGGATATTTTCAACGTTTTTTTGATGGAGTCATTATGAGGTTTATGGATATCTTAATGGCATTTCCCTATGTTTTATTGGCCATTGCAATTATCGCAGCGTTAGGACCTGGTTTATTAAATACGATGATTGCCGTTAGTATCGTAGGTATTCCTTATTATGCGAGAATTGTCAGAGGAAGTGCCCTTATGTATCGAAATATGGAATTTGTTTTAGCAGAGCGTGCGTTAGGAGCGGGGCATGGTCATATTATTTTTCATCATATCTTGCCAAACTGCCTGCCACCATTAATTGTTGCTGCTAGTTTGGACATAGGGTGGATGATTCTCGCTGCTTCAGGTATGAGCTTTTTAGGATTAGGTGCGCAGCCACCATTGTCTGAATGGGGAGTGATGCTGAGTGAGGGTCAAAAATTTATTCGTGTTGCCCCACATGTGAGTTTGCTACCAGGATTTGCGATATTTTTAGTTGTTCTTTCCCTTAATTTAGTCGGAGATGGATTACGTGATGCACTTGATCCAAAATCAAAATAAGAAAAAAGGATGATGATGACATGAAAAAGATGAAAAAAATTCCACGTGATTTTGTTAATACATTTTCTATTGTAGGATACGATCCGGTTACAAAAGAACATGGTGTTGCTGTTGCTTCAAAGTTTCTTTCTGTTGGTTCATTAGCTCCTTATGCAAAAGCAGGAGTTGGGGCAGTTGCCACTCAGTCTTGGGTTAATGTGGATTATGGAACAAAAGGACTTCAATTAATGGAAAGTGGTTTAAGTGCAGAGGAAGCATTACAAGAGGTAACAAAAGGTGACGAGAAGTTAAACGTTAGACAGGTCGGGTTTGTTGATGCTAATGGGAAAAGTGCAACATTCACAGGTGAAGAATGCTTTGATTGGGCAGGCGGGATTGCCGGAGAGAACTTTGCTTGTCAAGGAAACATACTAGTCGATGAAAATACAGTAAAGGCAATGAGTAAAACATTTCAGAAAACAGAAGGAACACTTGCGACTAGGCTAGTAAAAGCTTTACTTGCTGGAGAAGAAGCAGGTGGTGACAGTCGTGGTAAACAATCCGCATCACTCTTAGTTGTAAAAGAAAATGGCGGATATGGTGGTTATACGGACCGTTATATTGATTTACGTGTTGATGATCATCATGAGCCTGTCGTTGAACTGCAAAGACTATTACATTTACATCAATTATATTTTGAAAGAACGTTAGCTGAGGATGTTGTTCCTGTAGAAGGTGAGCTTAAGCAACAACTTGCTAATAAATTGCGTAAACTAGACTATTTAAAATCAGATGATTCTACAGACGAGGAGCTATTTGGGGCCCTTTATTCCTTCCATCTTATCGAAAACTTTGATGAAAGAGTGCAAGAAAAAGGATTTGTTGATTTAAAAGTAGTTGAGTTTATTAACGAATTTGCGGAGCGAGAGGACTGATAGAAATGACAGCTCTCTTAGAAGTAAAAGATTTAGAAGTGCGGTTTAAAAAAGATCGCAAATTTGTTTCTACGATAAATGGAGTCAGCTTCAATGTAATGCCGGGAGAAACAGTTGGAATTGTTGGAGAATCAGGATGCGGTAAAAGCGTTACTTCTCTTTCGGTTATGGGGTTATTACCAAAGGAATATAGTCAATTGGGTGAAAATAGCAGCATCGAATTTAATGGAAAAAAAATAAACGGGATGTCTGATTTAGACTATCAACGAATAAGAGGAAATGAAATCGCGATGATTTTCCAGGATCCAATGTCTTCCTTGAATCCGGTACTAACAATTGGCTATCAAATGGTCGAAATGATTCGCAATCATACAGATTTAAATAAGAAACAAGCAAATGCAAGGGCAGCAGAAATGCTTGAAAAGGTTGGGATTTCAAGAGCAAATCAAATCTTAAATGAGTATCCGCATCAGCTTTCCGGTGGGATGAGACAGCGGGTTATGATTGCGATGGCTCTTTCTTGTAATCCAAAACTACTGATCGCAGATGAACCAACAACTGCCCTTGATGTGACAATACAAGCGCAAATTCTCGACTTAATGAGAACACTTCAGAAGGAATTTAATACAGCAATCATGTTAATTACACATGACTTAGGGGTTGTAGCAGAAGTGTGTGATAGAGTCATTGTAATGTATGCAGGTAGAGTTGTTGAAGAAGCAACAGTTGCTGAAATTTTTAATAATCCAAAGCATCCGTATACGAAAGGACTGTTAGAATCGATCCCTAGTTTATCGGATGAAAAAGACCGTCTACATGCAATTCCAGGTTCTGTCCCATTGCCTGAAGAAATGCCAGCAGGCTGTCGATTTGCACCAAGATGTGCACATGCAACAGAGTCTTGTTATCAGTTGATTCCACCAAGGCTAAAAATATCGAACAATCAATATATAAGTTGTTGGCTTTATAGTGAGGACGGTGGCGTAAAATAATGGAGGAATTATTAACAGTTAAAAATCTTAAAAAATACTTTTCTATTAAAAAAGGGATTTTAAGTAGAGAAGCCGGCAATGTAAAAGCTGTTGATGATGTAACATTCTCATTATTTGAGGGTGAAACATTGGGTCTTGTAGGGGAAAGTGGTTGTGGAAAGTCTACTTTAGGTAGAACTGTTCTTCAATTAGTTAAGCCTACTGAGGGAGAGGTTCTTTATAAAGGTAATAACATATCAAACATGTCTTTTAAAGAACTAAGACCATACAGAAAAGACATGCAAATGATTTTTCAAGATCCTTATTCTTCTTTAAATTCACGAAAAACAATCAAAAGTATCTTGATGGAGCCATACAAAATTCATTCATTATATACAAATAAAGAGCGTGAAGAAAAGGCAGATGAAATGCTCGAGAAGGTTGGTTTAAATCGATTGTTTGCCCATCGATATCCACATGAATTTAGTGGTGGTCAACGTCAGCGGATTGGGATTGCGAGAGCTTTAATGCTTGAACCAGATCTTATTATCGCCGATGAACCTGTTTCAGCATTAGATGTTTCTGTCCAGGCACAAGTGTTAAATTTAATGCGTGATCTTCAAGAAGAATTTAAATTGACCTATTTATTTATTGCTCATGATTTAAGTGTTGTAAAGCATTTTAGTACAAGAGTTGGAGTCATGTATCTTGGCAGAATGGTAGAGTTATCTGATAAAGAAAACTTATATAAAGAACCTCTTCATCCTTATACACAGGCTTTGTTATCAGCAGTTCCTGTCCCTAAAGTAGGTGGAGCAAGAGAAAGAATTATTTTAAAGGGTGATGTTCCTAGTCCGGATAATCCGCCTAGTGGATGTGCTTTTCATACAAGATGTACACAGTGTATGCAAGTTTGTAAGGAGGAACGACCACAACTGAAGGAAGTGGCAAAGGGACGTTATGTGGCTTGTCATCTTTATTAATTAAATTCTTCAAATAATAAGCAAAAAGGCTTCAATTCCAACTAGGGGTTGAAGCCTTTATTGTTTCTTCTATGTTCTTAAATAA
Source organism: Metabacillus sp. YM-086 (assembly GCF_048059995.1). Classification (NCBI taxonomy): domain Bacteria; kingdom Bacillati; phylum Bacillota; class Bacilli; order Caryophanales; family Bacillaceae; genus Metabacillus; species Metabacillus sp. YM-086. Next base: position 7,263 of record NZ_JBLUOI010000084.1, read on the forward strand.
TTTCCATTGTTCACAAAATGTTCACTTACGAGAAAAATTTAAAATCGATATACTTACAAATGCATTAACAACAGGAAGGATGAGTAATTTGCCAACAACGAAAAAAGAAGGTATTTATTTTGGTTTGATGATGTGTACCGGCATGGTCATTGTAATGGGGTTTTATAATATGATTCTTACCGGAATGCTTGGAGAAATTTCATTTTTTGAAGGACTTTTTCAACTTTTAAGTGCATTTATTGTAGCATTATTGCTTGATTTATTTTTAGTTGGACCTTTTGCGAAGAAAATTGCTTTTTCATTGCCATTTGATAAGTCTAAGAAAGTTTATAGGATCCTGTCTATTTCATTCTTTATGGTGCTAGGCATGGTCATTTTTATGTCACTGTATGGAGTTATGGCTGCTTACTTAACTAATGGATTATCAACAGATTCTTTTTTACAAAGTTACCTGTCTACAGCAGCTAAAAACTTTGCTTTAGCATTTCCACTTCAGCTTATAGTAATGGGGCCACTCGTTCGATTTTTGTTTATGAAGTTTGTAAAGGCGGGAACACAAAACATAGCGGAATCTGTGTAAATTGATCTTGCTTGCTAATCATAAAACAGGTTGTTCATGAAGGAGTTTCCTGTTTTTATTCGTTTAAGGTCAAATGATCTGATATGATTATGGTTAAAAAATTAGTGTTTTTAGAGGTGCATTCATATGAATCATGACCAGCTTGATCAATATCTTCGCAAACTTGATGAGATTGAGAAAATTCAAATTCTAACAAATGAAAACATTAACGACTTTGATGGCAGGGAGCTAGTGGTCAATGGTGGTCAATCTATTCCACGTTTGGATGAAAAGTATTTTTTTGATAAAGGCCCTATTTTTATAAGTAAACACCATCGCTTTGCCGACATGCCATTGCATATGCACACATTTATTGAAATGAATTATGTGTATTCCGGAGAGTGCCACCAGATTCTTAATGGAAAAGAAATCAAACTTACTGAGGGGCAAATTTGCTTACTAGATAAAGATGTGCCACACAGTATTTCAGCACTTGGTGAAAATGATATTGTTGTAAATATACTTATGAAAAAAGATCCTTTCACCATGTCATTACTTGGACAGCTAAGTAAAAAGGGGATTGTTTCAAGCTTCTTAATGAACGCAATCTCAGAAAATAAACACCATGATCGCTATATTTTGTTTCACTCAGATCAAAACCAAAATCTTCAATATATCGTTAAAAATATGCTTAGTGAGTATTTTGCTCCACGAGAATATTCCTTGGAAATGGTCAACTACTATATGCCGATCTTATTAACCGAGCTTATGCGTGTTTATCAGCTTGATAAGAATTTTGAGCTTCCTCAATCATCAGGGAAAACAAGTATTTTGGACATTCTCCACTATATCGAAAAGAATTATAAAGATTGTACATTAACAAGCTTAGCTGAAACATTTAATTTTAATGCTAATTATCTTGGTAATATGTTGAAGGAAAAAACAGGAAAGACGTTTTTAGACCTTGTTCAATCACAGAAAATGATAGAATCTGCTTCTTTACTAAGGAATACTGAGAAAAGCATTGAGGATATTGCTTACCATGTGGGGTATGACAGTCTTAGTTTCTTTTATCGTAAATTTAAAGAGTTTTATGGAGAAACACCAACTAAGTTTAGAAAAAGCAAAAAATAACCCTTGTGCAGGGAGCACAAGGGTTATTTTTTATAGGTCATATTTTCGAATAAGGTAAGTTGGAGTACAGCTCCAAGCATGACAATAGCTATTAATTAAATAGCTTCCATATGGGGAGAAATCTTTATTTTCTGGATCATACAGCTCCCAAAATGTATCCGCACCATCCTTGATCATTTCACCCCAATAAGCTTTTAGTTGAGAAATGGCCTGATTTCTTTCACCAACTAATAATAAAGCTTCTACAAGGTAGTGATACATATATGGCGTTGTTAGTCCAATCTCCGGTTTTGTTGTTAATAAGTGGTTCATAAGCTTTCGGTTGTTTTCAGAATTTAACACCTCTGCATGAACCATCCATATTTGAGTTGCCCATGAAACTTGACGATTCTCACCACTAACAAAAAAGCCTTGGTCTTTATCCCATAGGTGAGATATTGTTGCCTTAATAACATCTTGCAGTTTTTCTGTTAAGAAATCACTTTTGTCACTGTTTACTATTTTCGCTAATTGTATTGCTCTTCTCATTGTATAAATTAAGATGGCTTGTGAAGGAGCTTGTTTGTTTAGTTTTTCATGCCAATCAATAAATGACCACCATGTTTCATCATCTTTAACAATACCATTTTCATCCAAACGCTCTAACGCAAGCTCAACCTGCTTGTATGCTAGTGGCCATAAGTCATTTAGTGTTTCTATATCTTTGGTTGCTTCATAATAATCAAATAATGTTGTTGTAAATAATAGCGAATAATCGAACAAATACGTGTCATCGGCAATGAGTGAAGGAGCAATAAATAAATTGGCTGCCACTTTTCCTTTTTCTTCAGGAACACCTGCGAATAAATATAAACATCTTTTTACAAGATCATTTGTTTCAAAGGTTTCGTAATTCGCTAATGCCTGCAATCTTAAATCTCCTAACCACAAGCGGCGGTCACGTTTAGGGCCGTCTTCAAACACTTCCTGCATACAATCCTCAAGTGTTTTAATACTAACTTGGTCTACTTTCTCAATTAATGAATCTTCATGATTTAATTTTTTTACTTTTGAGACATCTGCTGAAGTAACCGTATTGCATGTGATATTTTCGAAAGAAACTCGATATTTTGGTGATGTATTTAGCACTTCGATCTTTAAATAACGAAAACTATAACGGCGTGGAAGTTCAAGTTTTGTTGGTATCACATCAATATGCATCACTTCTTCTTGTAACCAAGAAGAGCTAAGCCAACCATCGTATTCTGAAAATGGTTCCGCCATTTCAACGGGCATTTCTCCGAAGGTTAACTTAAGATGTAATGGAGCATCCGGTGGACTTCCAATTGGTTTAATGTTCATCGATAAATAACCTACTAAATGTGTTCCAAAATCAAGAACAACTGTATCTCCTTTCCCATAGTTATGATTTGTCATGTTGTCAGCAGCATCAATATTATTTACTTCCCATCCGTGAATCACAGTAGAATTGGGAATAACGTCAATGATATGTTTAGGTTGAACTTTCTTCTCAAAAAATTGAGGCATAAGTTCTTCAGCTTTTGTAATAAACTCCTCATTTCTAACAATTGTTTGTTCAGTTTTTTGCATCATAACTATTTGAACCTCCAATGAGTTTTCTCTTACGTATAGTTAAAGCGATTACATACTATTTAGGCAATGTTTGAACTACAGTCATTTTTGCTTGTTTTACAGGTTTTTAAGATAAGGGGTTGAAAACATGTGCCGTAGCGTTATATTAAAGGATAAGATTTAATTAAAACTTGATAGGAAATGGAAGGGTGAAATGAAAGAGGCATTAAGCAGAATCCTATATCTATTACGTCCAAGAAAAATAAGAAATAAATATTTTTTGTTTATGATCATGCTGTCTATTCCTCCCCTATTTATTTTAGGATTTATTAGTTTTAATATCGCAAAAAACACATTAGTGGACAAGCAAGTTCAAAGTACTCAGGAGCATCTAAGAACATCAAGTGAAGTGGCAGATTTATTATTTGATAACATCATCAAGATGGAGCGATTAATTTCATGGAATGATGGAATTAGGCAAGCATTAATTGACAGTGCGGAAGTTGGGGGTAATAAGGAAATAGATGATGAAACAGGGAAAAGAATGAGAGATTTAATATCCAGTTATCTTATTGATACACAAGATATTGACTCGATTTGTTTATTTGATAAGGATTTTCATTCAGTCTGTTATGGAAATTCAGATAGTTACGGGGCTTTGGAACGAAAAGGCACACATCAATATATTTCCCTTACAGGATGGTACCGTAAAAGTGTTGAAGCAAAAGGCAAGCCAGTATTTAATAGCTATAATGTTCTAACAAATGACTTACAAACATTTTCATCTGTAAAGTTATTAAAAGACCCACAAAGTCTTTTTAAAGAAGAAGTAATTGGTTTGTTAGTAGTAAATATAAAAAAGTCTATGTTTTCAAAGGTTTTCAATGAAAACGAGGAGAGTAATTTTGTTGTTTTAGATTCTAATCAATATAGCACCTCTCCGATCTACACCTATCCCCAATCTTTTTCAGGAAGGATAAGAACAAATCAAGACAAACAGAATCTAATTCAAGAATTAAATAATGAAAACTATATTATAAATTCTTTTAAAAATAGGACAACTGGCTGGGATTTAATGCTTTTAATAGAAGAAAAAGATCTTTTAAAAGATTCAAATCAAATAGCAAGAATCACAACAATTATTGCTGTAATTATTGCCATATCTGCTCTTTATCTTTCTTTTGTTTTATCAGGTAGAATAACAAGACCGTTGAGACAACTAAAAAATATGGTGATTGGTGGAGCTAAGGAATTATACATCTATGATGAACCTAAAGATAAAGATGAAATTGGTACAATAAGTGAAACCTTTAACCAAATAAACGTAAAAACGAAAGAACTAAGTGACAAATTAGTACGATCCGAGTTGAAGGAAAAGGAAGCAGAATTAAGAGCATTACAAGCTCAAATTAAACCACATTTTCTTTATAATACTTTGGACTCTATCTATTGGATGGCAACAATGCAAGATAACCACGAGGTTGCCAAAATGGCCTTTTCTTTATCAAAAAGCTTTAAGTTAAGCTTGAATAGTGGTAAGGAATTGATTGCTGTTTCAAAAGAATTAGAGCATATTGAGCATTACATGACGATTCAAAATTTAAGATATAATGATCGTTTTCAATATATTGAGCAAGTTGATGAAGAATTAATGAACATAGAAATTTTGAAGCTATTAATACAACCACTTGTCGAAAATGCGATTTACCATGGTTTAGAGCCCCAAGAAGGAGAAGGGACGATAAGTGTAAAAGGAAAATTAAAAGATAATTTAGTGACTTTTATTGTTAAAGATGATGGTGTTGGGATTGAAGATTTAAAGAAAATAGATCAAGGATATGGATTAAAAAATGTCCGTGAAAGGTTAATGCTATATTATGGTCCAAGCAGTAAGCTTTTAGTAACGAGTGAAGTAGGTAAAGGTACGAAGGTAGAACTGCGTTTCTTTCTTACTAGAAGGGAGGAGTAAGCTTTGTTAAAGGCTGCAGTATTTGATGATGAATTTATTGTAACTGAAGGATTAAGGAAGATGATCGATTGGTCTAGCTATGGAATTGAATTGGTTGGTACTGCACAAAATGGTTCGGCGGGACTACTTTTATTCAAAGAACATAAACCAGATATTATCTTTACTGATATCCGTATGCCAGGTATCGATGGTTTAGAATTGGTTGAGAAAATATTAAGTGAAGCCCCTGAGACACAATGTATTGTCTTTAGTGGTTTTAGTGAATTTGAATATGCGAGGCGAGCTATTCACCTAGGAGTTGTTGATTATCTTGAAAAACCAATTACAATTCCTATGATTGATGAAGCAATAAAAAAATTATTGGATCGAATAAATAAACAAAAGACTTTATCTTCTTTAAAAGAAAAATTGGAGAGTAGTCGTGGTGAACTGTTGCAAAAGACTACATTAGATTTAATTCAAGTTGGTCCAGAAGTTTTACCAAAATGGAAGGAGCTTTTTGGTGAAGAATCAGATCATATTATTGCGGTAACAGCAATTGCAACTTCAACAAAAGAATTTACCCTATCAAAAGATCATTCTTATCGAGTTGTTTCAGTTCGTAGTGGTATTGAATATTTACATGTTGTTTTCCATTTTACGAAAGACATAAATAAATTATGGGAACAACTGTTATTTTTATCTGAAGATATATCATTTCATATAGGTTCAGGTACAAGCTACTTTACATTAAATTACATTTCAAAAACTTGTAAGGAAGCTCTAGATGCATTAAAATACGGAAGTTTCTTAGAAAAGAATGGGTGGATTCGGTATGAGGATGTTGGGAGTTCCACACGATTAACCGGAGAAGCTCTAGAACATGCTGATGAAATCATTTTTTATATTCGAACGGGTAATAAGCAAGGGCTTTTGAAACAAGTTGAGTTATTTATAAGTGATCTTGAAACAGAGAAATTAACTAGGGAAATCGCAGAAAGAGAAATATTGAAACTCGTCTATCTTGCCATGGAAGTAGCAAAGGAAACTGGTGGAGACATTTATGAAATGAAACAAAATAATTACTTGCCACATGTTGAGATAGTAGAGAAAAAGACTAAGGAAGATATGTTAACTTGGCTTCGATTACAAATGGAAATGATAATGAATTGGACTTTAAATGTTCGAGATACAACTAAGCATGCTTCAGTAGAGAAGGCAATTTTTTATATGAAGCAAAATTTAAACAGAGATTTAACACTTCAAGAAGTGGCAGAGCATGTAGGGATGAATGCAACTTATTTTAGTGTGCTATTTAAAGAGGAAATGGATGTTTCTTATATTAAATATCTAACTAAACTTAGAATAGAGCGTGCTAAAGTTCTTCTAAAGGAAGGAAATAAGGTATCTGTTGTAAGTGAAAAGGTCGGGTATCATAGCTACAGACACTTCTCTGATATTTTTAAAAAATATACAGGTTTTAAGCCAAGTGACTATAAAGGTTCAGTTTAAATGTTAATGTAAAGAGACTTGCTATGAAAATAGTAGGTCTCTTTATGTATTTGGGTTAAAAAACATAAAACAAAAAAAACGTACACAAACCTAAAAAAGTAAGCACTTACAAGTTTGGATGTAAACACTTACAATTTAGTTATAGAAAGAAACAAAAAAGCTTCCAAACAAAAGAAGAAGCTAAATGAATTTAGAAAAATCTAAGAAACGGGGTCTTAAATTATGATGAAGAAAACAAGTAAAGTACTATCAATCATTTCGTCCGTTGCTCTTTTTTCAGGTATTATGGCAGGTTGTAGTAGTGGGAGCGAAGACACTTCTAGTGGTGAAAGCTCAGAAAAGAAAACCTTAACATTTCTTATCGATAATCAAACTCAGTTAGGTGGAATAGAAGCAATCGCTGAAGAGTTTGAGAAGAAAAATAATATTGAAATTGAAATTGAAACTCGCCCAGGTGGAGCCGAAGGGGATAATCTTATAAAAACCCGACTTGCTACTGGTGATATGACTGATCTAGTTTGGAATAACTCAGGTTCACAATTACAAGCACTAAACCCAGAGCAAAATTTTGTGGACTTAAGTAGTGAACCTTTTATGGAAAATATTATGGACAACTTTAAAGACGCAGTTACAGTGAACGGCAAAGTGTTTGGAATACCAGGTACTCCGACAAATGCAGGAGGCTGGTTATACAATAAAAAGGTCTATGAAGAACTTGGTCTTACTGTTCCTAAAACTTGGGAAGAATTAATGGCCAATAACGAAAAAATTAAGGAAGCTGGTAAAACAGCAGTAATCGGAACTTATAAAGACACATGGACATCTCAATTAATTGTTCTTGCTGACAATTACAATGTTCTTGCTGAGAGTCCAACATTCGCAGAGGACTTTACAGCTAATAAGGCAAAAATTGCTACAACTCCTGCTGCCCTTCGTAGTTTTGAAAAACTAGAGGAAGTTCATAGCAAAGGTTACTTAAACGAAGATTTCCTTGCTACTGGCTATGATGCTGGTTTGAAAATGTTAGCTGAAGGTGAAGGTGCTCACTATCCGATGGTAACATTCGCTCTAGCTGTTTTAGCTGGTAATCACGCAGATGCTATGGAGAATATTGGATTCTTCCCACAACCTGGTGATTCTGCTGATAAGAATGGTTTAACTGTATGGATGCCTGCTGGTATTTTCATTAATAAAAATAGTGAGAATGTCGATGATGCGAAGAAATTCTTAGAATTTTACGTTTCTCAAGAAGGTGTTGATTTATATACATCAAAAGTAAAGCCTGATGGCCCATTCGCAGTAAAAGGTGTTGAGCTTCCTGATGATGTTTACCCAGCAGTTAAAGATATGATTCAATATTTTGAATCTGGAAATACTACACCAGCACTAGAGTTCCTTAGCCCAGTAAAAGGTCCTAATTTAGAGCAAATCACAACTCAAGTAGGTAGTGGAATCAGCTCTGCAAAAGAGGGTGCTGAATTATACGATAAAGATGTTGAAAAACAAGCGAAACAACTAGGTCTTGAAGGCTGGTAAAAAAAATCAATAAAATTGGCCCTGTCTAGATTCTAGCGGGGCTGATGTTTTAAATAAGTTAGAGAGGAGCAGCAATATGAATAAACTAACAAATCGAACTTATACCTACTACTTCTTATTGCCTGCGGGAATTGTTTATTTTATTTTTTTCTTACTTCCAACAATCATGTCTCTATTTTTTAGTATGACATGGTGGACATTAACTGATTGGAAGTTTATTGGTCTTGAGAATTTCAAAACCTTCTTATCAGAACCTTCTTTGAATATTGGTTTTAAAAATACACTAATTTATGCAGTCGTAACGAGTGGTCTAAAAGTTATTCTAGGTCTATTACTCGGTGTTTTCCTAAGTTCTAAACTAAAAACAATAGGGTTTATTCGTTCAATGATTTTCTTTCCTACACTATTAAGTACAATTGCAGTTGGGATTGCTTTTACAATGATGATGCACCCTTCAGATGGTATTATCAATATCATCCTTGAAGGAATGGGAATCGTAGGTCCGGACTGGTTAGGTGATACGAAAATTGCTCTCTTATCTGTTGCATTGGTTGATGTGTGGAAAGGGGTAGGTATGGCGACTGTTATATTTATTGCTGGAATCATGTCTATTCCTGAAGATTATTACGAAGCACTAATGATTGATGGTGGAAATGCATGGCATAAATTTAAAAGTATTATACTTCCTCTGAGTCGCCCAGCTATGAACACTGTTATTATTCTATCATTTATAGGTGGGTTACGTTCTTTTGATTTAATATGGGCAATGACAAAAGGTGGTCCAGGGTTTAGCACAGACTTGATTGCATCAATCATTTATAAGCAGTATCAGGCAGGTTTCTATGGTTTATCAACAGCTGGTAATGTTATTTTATTCGTACTGGTTTCTGCTTTAGCGTTCCCTCTATATGCTTATCTCAATAAAAAAGAGGTGGATTTATAATGAACCAGATTGAAACAACAACAAATAAAGCAGTACCTCAGAAAAGTAAAGTTAAGGCTAGAAAAAAGTTTTGGAGATTTGTAGGAGAAAGTTTTGCGGTAATAGGAACACTAGGATTCTTTGGTATACCTTTTTATTTTGTAATTGTTAATGCATTAAAAAATACTCAAGAAGCATCATTGTTAAATATGAACTGGCCAAGTTCAATACACTTAATTGAAAATATTAAAGAGGTAATAGCTGCAAGAGATGGAATGCTTCTTCGTGCATTCTTTAATAGTGTATCAATTACTGCTTTGTCAATCATTTTGTTGATTATTCTTGGAGCAGCTTCGGGCTATGTTTTACAGCGAAAAGTAACGAAAGCAACTCCCTGGTTTAATTTCTTAATTTTAGCTGGGTTGATTATTCCACCGGCGGTAGTACCAACTATATGGGTGTTACAAGAAATAGCTCTCTTTAAAACAATGCCTGGTATTGTTCTTGTAGAAGTAGCGCTTAACTTGCCATTTACTATTATCCTATACAGAGGGTTTATGGTAACGATACCAAAATCACTTGATGAAGCTGCATTAATAGATGGATGTGGAAGATTTAGATTATTTTTCAATATTATCTTACCTCTATTAAAACCAGTATCTGCAACGGTCATCGTATTAACGGCTGTTAATGTCTACAATGATTTCGTTAACCCATTATATTTCTTTCCGGGAGCTGAGAATGCAACCTTACAGTTAACTCTTTATAACTTTATGAGCATGTATATGACACAATGGAATTTATTGTTTACAAATGTTCTCTTAATTTCAATTCCTCCTCTCATTCTATTTATTATCTTTAACAAAAGAATTGTTGCTGGAATGACGGCTGGATCTGTTAAGTAAAAAGCTTTATCAAATTAAATAGACATAGCTGTAATATAGACCCGAGGAGTTATTCATTATAATCTTTCGGGTCTTAACATTGGAGGTTATTTTTATGGAATGGAAAGCAAATTGGATATGGGACGGGAGTGGAGACCATCCAAGAAACCAATGGTCTTGTTTCAGAAGAACTTTTGATGTTTCCTCTGAGTATGATTCAGTTACTTTATCCATTTCTGCAGATACGAAGTATACAGTTTATGTTAACGGTGAAATGATAGGTTCGGGACCGGTTCGTGGTTGGACATCTGAGTGGTATTTCGACCAGTATGAGCTTAGTGGATTGAAGCAGGGAGAAAATGTAATCGCTGTATTAGTTAATCATTATGGAATTGGGACAATGCATTATGTAGAAGGTCGTGCTGGACTACTATCTCAAATTGATTTTTATAATAAAGGCGAATTGATAAATCAGTTAATTACCGACGACAACTGGAAGACAATAAACCATGACGGATTTGTTAAGGAAACAGTTAAAATGTCTAACTGCCTATCATGGTCCGAAATTTTTAATGCAGGTCAATTCCCTGATAATTGGGAGACACTTGGATTTAACGATCATTCGTGGAATCAAGCGGAAGTGGTCGGACCTCATGGAGTATCCCCTTGGGGAAATCTTATACCTAGAGACATTCCTGAATTAACAAATGAGCCTGTATTTCCTAAAAGTGTTTTATCGTTAAAAGAAATAAAGTCAATTCCTCAACATTTTTCTATTGATATAGGACCAACCTTTTTCCCTGGTGAATTTGCTAGTAATTCAGGGAAGATCATGCAAGGATATGTCGTTACAGAGATATACTCTCCGCAAGATTTTGAAGGGGTTATGACGTTGATTTTTGATGCCCATGCTGAAGCAAAATGGGAATTTAGATTGAACGGCACTCTATACAAAACAAAAAATGGAAAATATGAAAAGATAACTTTGAAGAAAGGTTCTAATCTACTAATTGTTGACGTTGGCGGTTCTTTTCATGAACCAATTATGCACTTAGCCTTTGATTTCCCTCAAAAAATAGATTTGGATGCCCCTCTAAGTATCGGCAATTCAAAGTTTTTGGCAATTGGTCCGTTTTTTACTGATACCCGCCTTCAAATCGGTAAGCCTATTTTAGAATCTGTTTCAGAAGATAAAGAGTACTTACAAATGAAAAAAGTCTCTACTCTTAGTGAATTAGAAACATTTAAAAAGTGGGCAAAAGTTATTCCAAACGAACATGTTTGTACCGATAATGTAAGTCTTCTTTCCATGTTTAAAGAAGATATTAAAACTCATTCTTTAGATTTTCAGCATCAAAATATGGTATTACCAAACCGTAGCTTTACAAAAGTAGAGCCGATGGAAAATGGAGATACTGAATATTTAATCGACTTTGGCAAGGAATACTTGGGACATATTGAATTTGAACTTGAAGCGGAAGCAGGAGCCATTTTCGACTTTTTCTTATTTGAAAGTATTCATCAGGATGGGAGAATTGAACATACCTTTTCGTTGAATAATTCATTACGGTATATTGCTAAAGAAGGTCGTCAAGTTTATCGATCTTTTA
>NZ_JBLUOI010000085.1:0-18550 GCF_048059995.1 Metabacillus sp. YM-086
AGTTTATACATTGTGACAAAAAATACCCTTTATCCAAACCATTTCATTGGAGGGTATTATGAAACGTAAAACATTTTTGTCTTTGTGCTTTGTTTTTCCTTTTATTTTGTCCGGCTGTATGGAAAAAGAAATTACCAAAATGGATGTTGAGATGTTTAATGCAAGCGGTGATTCACTTGGTACCATTAAAGTTTCTGAACAGCCAGAAGGTGTAAAGTTTGAAGTGATGTTAGAGGGGTTACCAGAAGGTGAGCATGGGATAAACATTCATGAAAAAGGTACATGTAAGGGACCTGATTTTAAAAGCGCTGGAGATCATTTGAATCCTGATGATAAAAAGCATGGGCTTTTGCATCCCGAAGGTGCTCACGCAGGGGATCTTCCCAATGTTATTTCTGAAAATGGAAAAACAGAAGCGGAATTAATGGCTCCTCAATTAACCCTAAAAAGTGGAAAGAAGAATTCTATGCTTGATCCAGATGGAGCAGCAATTGTGATAACGGAAAAAATGGATGACGGCATGACTCAGCCAGCAGGAGATTCAGGAGCTAGAATTGCCTGTGGAGAAGTGACGGAAAAAGAAGCAAACCGTGGCGATAAGAAAGAAGTTAAATCAGAGGAAGAAGAATAAAATATGAAAAGGTGACAGAATCATATCTGTCACCTTTTATATCTTTTATTAACCTGATAAATTCTCGCTAAATAGGTGAGAATGATCCGAGCTAGTATCGAAGTAAAGAGGAAGAGAAATAATAGCAACTGTTCCTTTATTAACTTCACTTATGTATTTTACAGAACCACCATGGCTTTTAACTATACTATATGTAACCGTCAATCCAAGCCCTGTGCCATCATCTTTAGAAGAATAGTATGGTTCTCCTAATCTCTCAATTTGCTCTTTAGTCATTCCGATCCCATTATCAGATATTTTAATATGTATTGTGCTTTCCAATAAACATGCATGAATGGTTACCAGCCCTTCCATATTCGGAACAGCTTCTATGGAATTTTTGATAATATTGACAAAAACCTGTTTTAGTTTAATTGGGTCTCCAAAAACATACAAATCCTTATCAATATCACATTTGAATTTTACTGTTTTATAGTTTGCATAAGATGTCATGAGCGTAGTGATATCATTTAGAGTATTGGTTAAGTTTATTTTTTCTTTAGCCATGCTTTTTTGTCCGGCCATACCTAGATAGTCAGTTATGATGGCTTGGGCTCGATCCAATTCTGTTAACACAAGATCCATGTACTCTCTTCTTTGACTATCTGTACTATTTGTTGAATTACCTATTAATTGAACAAAACCTCTGACAACAGTTAACGGGTTTCTCACTTCGTGTGCAACACTTGCTGCGAGTTCACTGACAATGGAAAGCTTCTCTGCTTTCATTAACTCCATCCTCATAACAGCATTTGCCCTTATATACTCAATTAGGTATATACATAAAATAAGTATCAAGGTAAGGGTGAAAATTGTTATGCTTGGGATTACATAATTAGCTAAATCAACATAACGAGGATATAAAACGCTTACAAAAATGATTGTACAAAGTGAAAAAATTAAAATACTTATCCCGTATATGGCAGCGTAATTTAATTTCTTTTTAAACGTGTAGGAATACCAATTGCTTCGTAGAGAAAGTGAAAGAATAATGTAAACCGTTATGCTCCCACAAAAATAAACCCAGCCCAGTTCATAAAGTTGTGAAAAATAAATAGAAGTTGTAAGAAGAGTAAGCAGACCTGGTATGGATCCCCCGTAAACGACGCTAGTAAATAAGGGAATAGGTTGAAGGGTAAAGAAAGCTCCATCAATTAGCTCAATCGGGTAAATCAAACACAAGACAGAAGAAAAAATGGAGCCACACGTAATTAATAGTTTATTGGGTTTTAAAGAGCTAAGGTTGTTTCTACTTAACCATAATAAATGATAGATAAAAATAGGGAGAACAACGAATGTAATTTGTAAGATAATATCTTTTACTAGTTCCATATAATGGTCACCTTTGATATAAGTAAGTTTCCCTAATTATACCATTAAATTGTGAGAATTGTAAAAATTATTCTGAAATAAACACATTTTAACTAATTTTTTTATAAAAACTGAATAAATGAGCTCTTAAGTTGAAAGAGCCCATTTGGAAGTTTGGGATAATTATGTTAAAGCTATTTTCAATCTTTTTAAACCATCTAACAAAGTTTCCTTTGGACAAGCAATGTTCATTCTTAGAAAGCCTTCTCCGTTTTTGCCAAACTTGGAACCTATATGTAAAGCAAGTTTTCCCTTATTAAGGAGTAGTTCCTGTAATTCTTTATCCGATTTATTTACATTTCTTGCATCAATCCACACAAGATAGGTTGATTCAGGTCGCATGATTTTTACCTGAGGAAGATGATTCATTAAATATTCTTCTATTAATAATACATTTTCCTGAAGATATTGAATTAATTCATCAAGCCAGTTGCTCCCATGTTCATACGCTGCCTGCATCGCCTCAGCTCCTAACGTGTTGATACCCATAACGCCAAACACCTGTTGAACTTCATTATAACGCCTTTTAAGAGAGTCATTTGGTATTAACAAAATTGAAGCTTGTAGACCTGCCAAATTGAAAGTTTTACTAGGTGCAATACAAGTAATGGTTTGATTCGCAATGTCTTTTCGAATAGACGCAATCGGAGTATATTGATTTCCAAACAGCAACAGGTCGGAATGAATATCGTCTGATATAATCAGAACATTATGCTTAATACAAAGGTCCCCAATTCTTGTTAATTCCTCCTTACTCCAAACCCGACCACTTGGATTGTGAGGATTACATAAGATAAAAAGTGTTGTTCTTTCATCTGAAAGCTTTTCTTCCAAATCATTAAAATCAATTTCATAACGGAATTCTTCATTTAGTAATAATTGATTATATAGGACCTCGCGTTTATGCTTTTGGGCAATCTCAAAAAATGGGTAGTAGACAGGCGGTTGTACGACAATTTTGTCTTCTGAAGTAGTAAAGGCATGGATAGCCATACTAATAGCTGTGACAATTCCAGGACTGTATGTGATTGTTTTTGGATCGATCTTCCAGGAATGACGGGAATCTAACCAGTTTTTAACGCTTTCTTCCATTTTTGAACCTGGCATTGTATATCCAAATATTCCGTGGTCAACTCGAGTATGTAAGGCATCAATCACTTCCTCAGGTGCTGGAAAATCCATGTCAGCCACCCACATTGGTAGTACATCTTCTACACCAAATATTCTTTTTGTATAATCCCATTTTACTGAATCTGTTTTCTTTCGGTTAATAACTTGATCAAATCGACTCAATTGCATCACCTCTTAGTAAAGATTCTTATAAAACTGTGAGCTATATTTATTATAGGATTCCTTTAACATGAGTAGTACGGTATATGAATCATATACAAAAATGGATATAGCTTCTTTCATTATCTACTTCTATCATAAGTGTGTTACAATAACAGTGCAAAAAATAAGATTAATAAAGGTGAAAAAATGGAAACACAGCAAACGAATATAAGGTTAATGGAAGTTTTATTACAGTGGGATCCGTTAGGTTATGGAGAAGATCGTTATGAAACGGAAGTAGTTGATGTGCTCCAGGCTGTTCATTTGATAGATGATAAACTAAAGTTAGCAAGAAAAATACAAGCGATTTATGAATTTTCGTTCGAGGAAATCATCCCTCTAACGGAATGTGAATTCATGTCTAAGCAGTTACTTCAAATCAAAAATAACGCAAGCTGTGAGATTTAAATGGAAATGAAAAACCACTCTTAGAGTGGTCAGGCTGTCGAGAAACCTCGACAGCCATTACTTTTATTCATATACTTTATCTATTCACCGCGTTAATATGGTATAATATACATATAGAAAAACAAATTTAGGACGGTGGAAGATATGTTTAAACCTAAAAGGGAAACCCAAAATGAAGTTGAATTTGTCATGATTGAAGAATTAGTACCACAAGATCATCTTTTGAGAAAAGTGGAAAAATACATAGACTTCTCTTTTATTAATGAAAAAGTCCGACCTCTGTACTCTGAAAACTTTGGCCGTCCATCCGATCCCACTATGCTTTTCAAAATGATGTTCATCGGTTATTTCTATGGCATTCGTTCGGAACGTCAATTAGAACGTGAGATTCAGACAAACATTGCTTACAGGTGGTTCTTAGGTTTAAAACTCAAAGATCCAGTCCCTGATCATTCAACTATTAGTTGGAATCGCCGTACCCGTTTTAAAGATACAAATATCTTCCAGGAAATCTTTGATGAAATTGTCTTTCAAGCTATTCAACATAAGATGGTTGGAGGAAGGGTTTTATTTACGGATTCTACTCACCTTAAAGCTAATGCAAATAAACATAAATTCACACGTGTGGATGTTGAAGTTGAAACACGAGAATACATTGAAGAATTAAATAAAGCTATTGAAGAAGATAGGATAAATCATGGAAAAAAGCCTCTAAAGGAAAAGGAAGAGGTGAATGAAACTAAGCAAATTCGAAAAAGTACAACTGATCCTGATTGTGGGTTTATGTCACGTGATAATAAGCAAGAGATGTTCTGTTACCTAGACCATCGTACCACTGATATGAAATTTAATATCATCACTGATGCTTATGTTACTCCTGGTAATGTTCATGATTCTGTTCCTTATCTCTCTCGTATAGATCGTCAAATTAATAGATTTGGTTTTAATGTAGAAGCAGTTGGTCTCGATTCAGGTTATCTAACAAATGCTATATGTAAAGGAATCAATGATCGCAAGATCTTTGGGGTCATAGCTCATAGAAGGTTCCATCCAACCAAGGGTCTTTTTCCAAAATGGAAATTTGACTATGTGCGTGAACGAGATGTCTATATATGTCCAAACAAAGAGGAATTAGTTTATCGTACGACTACACGTGAAGGGTATCGAGAGTATAAATCTAATCCTAAAAAATGTGCAACTTGTCCATTATTAAAGGAATGCACGAAATCAAAAAACACACAGAAAGTCGTTACGCGCCATGTGTGGGAGGATCATAAAGATCAAGTTCGTCTGAATCGTCTTTCAAAGTCGGGTAAAATCCTATACAAATTCAGAAAAGAAAAAGTAGAGCGAAGCTTCGCAGATTCAAAAGAACTGCATGGGCTTCGCTACTGCCGGTTACGGGGAATACAGAATGCGAGTGAACAAGTATTACTCACCGCAGCCTGTCAAAACATGAAAAAGATCGCCACACACCTAGCAAGGCTTGCATAAGGTGTATGATGATCTTTTTCATTTAAAATCCATACCTTTTCTTACTAGAAGAACGATAAAAACTAAAAGAAAGTACGTGTTTTTTTAAAAACACGTACTTTCTAAACAGCCTGACCACTCTTAGAGTGGTTTCTTTCTATTGAGCCTGAAAAAGGAAGTTCACAATCTTTTCTGAAACATGTTCAGGCCTTTCTTCGGGAACTAAGTGGCCGGTATGTTTAAACGAGAAAAACGTTGAGTTTGGTAAATCATTTTTTAATCTTTCTCCGATATGAACAGGTACCACTTTGTCTTCATTTCCCCATATAAGTAAGCTTGGCTGTTCGATCTGCTTTAATTCTTCTGAACTAAGATCACCTTCATGATCACGTATCATCCGATTTAAAGCACGAAATATTTTGTCATCGAGAAAAGGCTCCATATACCCATCCATCATTTCCTGATCAATTAAGGAACGGTCATGCACCACATTGTTTAAGTTCTTTAGAATTCCTTGACTAGCTAGCCAATGCTTAATGCATAGATAAAAATAAGGAACATATGAACCAAATTTTAGTGAAGGATGTACACCTTTCATATATCCTGAGCTACATAGTAATATCACTTTCTCAAACAAATCGGGTCTTTGCTTTGCTGCATTCAAGGATACTTGCCCACCCATAGAGTGACCAACAAGGTAAGCTCTTTTTATGTTCAGTCCTTCTACTAAATGTATTACCACTTTTGCCATGTTTGTATAAGAGTGAACAAATTTGGTTGATTTCTCTGTTTTGCCGAATGGAGGAAGATCAATTGTAATGATTGTAAAATCCTCTTTTAGCAAAGGAATAATTTTTCTGTAGCAAAAACTAGAGGACAGGAATCCATGTACTAAGATCATAACAGGATTGGTTGGATGTTGGCGATAAACCTCATAGTGAACGTTTATGCCAAGAATATTCATCGTACTACAGTAGTAATGGCTTTTATTCATAAGCATTCACTCCATTTTTCCTATATATATTGCCGGATTGTATGATAAAATATGTGTTTGACTTAACACACTGAATTTGCTGCTTGTCATTTAGGAGTATAGCTTTTAAGGTAACGTAGTTTAACCTAATAGGCTGTTAAAGAAGAACAATGTTTTTTCATATTTTTTACCGGGATTTTAAAAAACACTCATGTAAAAATCTACCCTTTTTTCTTTTTGTGAAACGTATGAAAAACGAGCAATATGGTGGTATAATTATCTGAAGATTTGAAAAGTAGGAGTGGTGAAAAATGAAGTTTAGTGAAAAGGAAGTAGAGTTATTAGAAATATTACAAGATGACTGCCGCTTGACTGCAGAACAAATCGCCAAAATGATTGACTTATCAGAAGAAGAAACGAGAAAGATAATTAAAAATCTTGAAGATCAACGTATTATTGTTGATTATACAGCACAGGTGAATTGGCGTAAGGTTGATGGGCACGAAGGTGTAAAAGCCATGATTGATGTAAAAGTTCAGCCAAAAAGAGGAGTAGGCTTCGATGATATTGCAAGTCGAATTTATCGTTTTAATGAAGTAAAGTCTGTTTACTTAATGTCAGGTGCTTACGACCTTTCAGTCATAATAGAAGGAAAATCGATGTCAGCTATTGCACAATTTGTTTCTGAAAAGCTTTCAACTTTAGACTCTGTATTGTCTACAACAACTCATTTTATCTTAAAGAAATATAAACATGATGGTACTATATTTGAACAAGATGATGAGGATAAGAGAATTGTGGTATCACCATGATTGAACCAACGCATTACCTTTCAAGTACAGTCAAAGGCTTAAAACCATCAGGAATACGCAAGTTCTTTGACCTAGCAGCAAGTATGGAAGGTGTTATTTCATTAGGTGTTGGTGAACCTGATTTCGTTACACCTTGGAATGTAAGAGAAGCAAGTATCCTTTCCTTAGAGCAAGGATATACCTCCTACACAGCAAATGCAGGCCTTCTTGAGTTAAGAAAAGAAATAAGTCATTATCTTAAAGAAAAAACCAATGTGAGCTATAGTCCTTCAGAGGAATTGTTAGTAACAGTTGGGGCAAGCCAAGCTCTTGACCTTGCACTTAGAGCCATTGTAAACCCTGGTGATGAGGTTATTGTCATTGAGCCTAGCTTCGTATCTTATTCATCGCTAATATCTCTTGCTGGTGGGGTACCAGTATCCGTTCAAACGAGCGGTGAAATGGAGTTCAAGCTTCAGCCTTCAGATTTAGAAAAGGCAATCACGAATAAAACAAAAGCGATTATTTTGTGCTCACCAAATAATCCAACTGGAACACTCCTTAATAAAGAAGACTTGGAAAAAATAGCGAAAATTATTGAAAAGTATGATTTATTGGTTATTTCAGATGAAATCTATGCTGAGCTTACCTATGATGATGTGTATACAAGCTTTGTTTCGATTGATGGAATGGTAGAACGGACAATCCTTGTTTCAGGATTTTCGAAAGGATTTGCCATGACAGGCTGGCGTTTAGGTTATGTAGCTGCACAGCCTGAATTTTTAAGCGCTATGTTAAAAATTCATCAATACACAATGATGTGTGCACCTTCTATGGCTCAATATGCTGCAATCGAAGCAATTAAGAATGGCAAAGAAGATGTTTCGCATATGAAAAAAAGCTACAGGCAACGGCGAAACCTTTTTGTTAATGCATTAACAGAAATGGGGCTTACTTGTCATGTACCAGGTGGTGCGTTTTACGCATTTCCTTCTATAAAGGAAACAAACCTTTCGTCAGAAGAATTTGCAGAAAAGCTTCTCATGGAAGAAAGAGTGGCTGTTGTTCCAGGTAGCGTGTTTGGGGAAAGCGGCGAAGGGTATATCCGATGCTCCTATGCCTCTTCATTAGAACAGCTTCAAGAATCATTAAGAAGAATGCAACGTTTTGTTCAAAAACAAAAAGTATGAGTGTAAGTTTAAAACTCAACTAAAAAAAGCTGACCAGTTGATCAGCTCATATAGAAACAAAAGGGGGAATACTAGAAAGCCTTATGCTTGTATTATTCCCTCTTTTTTATGTGGTTTAAACCTATAATTAGATTTTTCCTCTCTCTATAAATCCTCATTAAAGTTAATTCCCAAATGAAACAATGTCGAACATGATGGCGTTAAATAACATGAAAGAGGAGGGCAGGGACACATGACCGAAGAAGAATTAATTAAAAAGGCCAAACAGGGAAATATGTTAGCTTTTCAGCAGCTTGTTGAACTTCATTATCCTGTTGTGGAGAAG
Organism: Metabacillus sp. YM-086; assembly: GCF_048059995.1. Taxonomy (NCBI): domain Bacteria; kingdom Bacillati; phylum Bacillota; class Bacilli; order Caryophanales; family Bacillaceae; genus Metabacillus; species Metabacillus sp. YM-086. The sequence continues at coordinate 8,534 of NZ_JBLUOI010000085.1, forward strand.
TTTGCTTATCAATTAGGGAACAGACAGGATGAGATAGAAGATATTACACAGGAAGTATTTATTCGTGTATATCGATTTATAGATCAGTTTACTAAGGCGAAATTTTCTACTTGGCTATATAAAATAACACTTAATGTGACGAGGGACTTTGCTAGAAAACGACAATCTAATCTACGGAAGGTTTTTAAAATACAACAAGACTTTCGACAGGAGTATTACCCTGAAACAGAAGCTGAGGTTTTACGTAATGAGGAAGATCGGGTACTTCATTTAGCGATACAAAGGCTAGATGAGAAATATCGGATACCAATCGTTCTTTTTTATTTTCATGAAAAGAAGTATGAGGAAATTGCAGAAATTATGTCTATTTCATTATCTACAGTTAAAACACGAATATTACGAGGGAAAACAATGTTGAAAAAAGTCATTGAAGAACTTGATAAGAAAGAAGGTGACATACATGGATGATAAATTATTTGAAGAACGAATGAGAAACTTAAAAAACTCATACGAACAAGTGCCCTCAGTTTCCTCTGTAGATAAACTAGTGAATGAGGTAAAAAAATCGGAAAAGCCGTATAAAAAGCGCATGAAACTTCAACTACCGTATGTTGCCTCCTTTATTGGTGTACTTTTAATTGGAGGAATCCTTGGTGTACAACTTCTAAAGCAACCGGAAAACACGAATTGGAATCATCCAACAGAGGAGCATATGAACCAGCAGCCCGTAACAACTTCAGACATTGAAGCGGCAACAAATGAGATAAGAGGATTTTATGAAAGAAAAGTAGATGAGTTAAATGCTTCTCTCCAAACCAAAAATGTAGAACAATATCAGTTTGTCCAGGAAGCTAAAAGTGCAGTTTCAGCCTTTGAAGAGAGAAAGAGTTATAAATCGCAAACAGAGTTAAAAAACTATATGAATAATGTTAAAAAAATTATTGAATATCGAGTATCAATGCCTTTTACAGAATTTACTATGTTAAAAGATCAAAGTGATATAAGTGATGAACAAATTCTTCATTATATTGAGAAATTAGAGCTATTAAAAGAACGATATACAGATGAGTGGGAAATGAACTTTAAGGAACAGAGTATAGATGTTTCTAACGTTAAAGACTATGTTCAACAACTTAATAGTGGTAGCGTAAAAAATGGAACAGAAGACTATATGAACTTAGTGGATGAAATGAAGGGTAACGGTTACATTTTTGTTGATGATGGTGAAGGAATGATCTCTTTTACCGTTGATTATGGCAAAATTTCAGAGACTTTTTCTGAGAAATTATCAGAAGAACTAAAACTATTTCTGGATATTCAGAAAAACAAAAGATATAAAGTAGACGCTGAATTAGTCATCAGTCGTGATGAACTTGAAACTAGATTGATTCAGCTAGAGTCAATCATAATCAAACATCCTAATTTTTCTAATATAAATGATTTGAAAATATTGTTTCAGGATCTAATGAAAAACTATTTGACAGGAACAGAAAATTCTCAGATTACAACTAATGAGGCAAAAGTTAAAGAGGAGATCATATCAGATTTTGAGAAGTTTATTTCTGAAAACAATAATACAATGTCTTCACAAATAGTTGATGCTTTTTTAAGTGAACTTAGGGACAGTGATTTTCATCTAACGGAAGAGCTTGAGAATCAAGTAGAGTCTCTCATCCCTTTGAAATTGAAAATTATTCCAAATGGATTAAGCGTGAACCTGTTGCCTCTAACAGATCAAATGGTAGCAACATATGAGGAATACAAAAGAACTAATAACGATAAAGTGTTTGATGGACCGTTTGCGGGAACAAATACAATTGATTTAGTTGTGGCAAGAATCTATATGTATGCAGTGATAACTGGAGATTATGATATGGCTTATAACCTCTTATATAAAGGAGAAGGCACAAACATACCTGATAAAAGTCAATTTATTTCCGAGATAAGTTCTACTGACTTCCAGACTTTATCAAACGAAGTTACGATGGTTGAATTTCAGTATCAAGAAAACGGAGAGGTTATCAATCATATTTATATAAAAGGGGATGGAGAAACGGTTTCACTTGAGCTTCGTCTAGAAAATGGATACCCAAAAATTGTCTATAAGCCAATGCCTTAAAGCAACGGATTCATCGTTGCTTTTTCTTTTTTGGGTATACTAAAAAATGAGATCAAAAATATTTATTTTTGTCAAAGGCGCAAAGATATGATATAATTTTTAATTGCGTATAATGGGACATATAATTATAAGAAAAATAGGAGTGTTATTATGACAGCGAAGTACGAAATAGGAAGTGTTCATACAGGAAAAGTAACAGGTATTCAGCCATATGGTGCATTTGTTGCACTAGATGAAGAAACACAAGGACTTGTTCACATCTCAGAAATTACACATGGTTTTGTTAAAGATGTTAATGAGCACTTAAACGTTAATGATGAAGTTCAAGTAAAAGTTCTTTCTATTGATGAAAAATCTGGGAAAATCAGCTTATCAATCCGTGCTACTCAAGAAGCACCTGCTGAAGAAAAGCAAGAAGCTCCAAAAAGACCTAAAAAACGTCAAGCAACTGTAAAAGCTGAAACAGAAACTCCACAAGGTTTCAACACATTAAAAGACAAGCTTGAAGAGTGGATTGAGCAATCAAAACGTGAAGAAATTAAAAAATAATGAACGAAGAAAAGATGAACACAGGGTGTTCGTCTTTTTTTATTCCCTTTAATCAAAAATAAAAAAAGAGCTAACCGAAGTTAACTCTTTTTTCTTCACTCTTATCGAGCTTCTGGGCGAGGTTCTCTTGCTACTTCTTCAGAAGGTTTGAATAACAGACCAAGATTGATTAAACCAGCAATACCAACTAAACCGTAAATGATTCGTGATAATGCTGAATCCTGGCCGCCGAAGATAGCTGCTACTAGATCAAATTGGAAAAAACCAATTAGTCCCCAGTTAATTGCTCCTATTATCGTAAGTACAAGTGCTATACGTTGAATTGCGCTCATTTTTATTTACAACCTCCTTAGTTGTTAACTACACTTATATCTTGCGAAAAAACAAAAAAACTATTCAAAGAAAATTTTAATAAAAGCACATTTCTTTACAATAAAATCAGGAAATTACATAATCTAAATATGGAGGCGATATAAATGGATAATTTTACATACTATAATCCCACTAAATTAATCTTTGGTAAGGGACAGATAGAACAACTTGAAAATGAAGTTCCAAAGTACGGAAAAAAGGTTCTTGTTGTATATGGTGGAGGAAGTATTAAGCGCAATGGTCTCTATGACAAAGTCATTCAAATTTTAGAGAAAAATAACCTTGAAGTATATGAATTGTCTGGAGTTGAACCAAACCCTAGGTTATCAACGGTTCATCGTGGCGTTGAGATATGTAAAAAAGAGAATATTGATTTTATATTAGCAGTAGGTGGAGGAAGTGTAATCGACTGTACAAAGGCCATTTCTGTTGGGGCGAAATATGATGGTGATGCTTGGGATATTGTGACTAAGAAACATATTCCTACAGAAGCTGTGCCATTTGGTACAGTATTAACATTAGCTGCAACAGGTTCTGAGATGAACTCTGGTTCTGTTATAACGAATTGGGAAACAAAAGAAAAATATGGTTGGGGTAGTCCTTTAACATTTCCTAAATTTTCAATATTAGATCCAGTAAATACGTTCACTGTACCAAAAGATCAAACGGTATATGGCATTGTTGATATGATGTCACATGTATTTGAACAATATTTTCATCATACAAAAAATACACCTTTACAAGACCGCTTCTGTGAGGCAACATTGAAAACAGTTATTGAAGCAGCTCCTAAGCTAATAAATGATCTAGAAAATTACGAGCTTCGTGAAACGATTCTTTATTCCGGTACGATTGCGTTAAATGGCCAACTACAAATGGGGTATCGAGGAGATTGGGCAAGTCATAATATTGAACATGCTGTTTCTGCTGTTTATGATATTCCGCATGCCGGTGGATTAGCGATTCTGTTTCCTAACTGGATGAAGCATAACCTAGATCAAAATGTATCTCGTTTTGTACAAATGGCTGTTAATGTTTTTGATGTCGATCCTTCTGGTAAAGACGACCGAACAGTTGCTCTTGAAGGCATTGATAAACTTCGTGAGTTTTGGAGCAGTATTGGAGCACCTAGTCGTTTAAAAGATTATGATATTAATGATGAAAACATTGATTTAATGGCTGATAAAGCAATGATTAATGGAGAATTCGGTAATTTTAAATCTTTAAATAAAGACGATGTGGTTGCGATCTTAACAGCATCTCTATAAATTAAAAAATATTCAAACACGGGGGTTACTCCGTGTTTGCTTTATTATGTAAATGAATTGTCAGAAAAGATTGGAAATGTTAGCGATTACATAAAGATCTATACTTGATTTACACATGTAGTTTAGATAAAGTTGTTATTAGCTATAAACAAATAGTAAACATTGGAGGAAAAATGTTATGACGCATGTAAGCTTTGATTATTCTAGTGCCTTAACTTTTTTTAACGAACATGAACTTACATATTTAAGGGATTTTGTGAAAGTTGCTCATCATTCTATTCATGAGCAAACAGGAGCTGGAAGTGACTACTTAGGTTGGGTGGATCTTCCTAACAATTATGATAAAGAAGAATTTGCTCGAATTCAAAAAAGTGCTGAAAAAATTAAGAACGACTCAGAAGTTCTTCTTGTCATTGGAATTGGTGGTTCTTATTTAGGAGCACGTGCTGCAATTGAAATGCTTAATCATTCTTTTTATAATTCTTTATCAAAAGAACAAAGACAAGCTCCACAAGTTATTTTTGTAGGAAATAACATCAGCTCTACATACATGAAGGATCTTCATGATTTACTTGAAGGAAAAGATTTCTCGATTAATGTTATTTCTAAATCGGGTACAACAACTGAACCAGCATTAGCATTCCGTATTTTTAGAAAGCTTCTTGAAGAAAAGTACGGAAAATCTGAAGCGAAGCAACGTATTTATGCTACAACTGATAAAGCACGTGGTGCTTTGAAAACACTTGCAACTGAGGAAGGTTACGAGTCATTCATCATTCCAGATGATGTTGGAGGTCGTTATTCAATATTAACAGCTGTTGGATTATTACCAATCGCTGTAACGGGTGTAGATATTGAAGCCATGATGAAGGGTGCTCAAGCTGCAAGCGAAGATTTCGGAAAATCCGAGCTTGAGGAAAATCCAGCATATCAATACGCAGCTGTTCGTAATGTTTTATACAACAAAGGAAAAACGATTGAAATGCTAATTAACTATGAGCCAGGACTACAGTATTTTGCTGAATGGTGGAAGCAATTATTTGGCGAAAGTGAAGGGAAAGACCAAAAAGGAATTTATCCTTCTTCAGCTAACTTCTCAACTGACTTACACTCTTTAGGACAATATGTACAGGAAGGACGTCGCGACATTTTTGAAACAGTCATCAATGTTGAGACTCCTCGCCATGAATTAACGATTGAGGCAGAAGAAAGTGATTTAGATGGTTTAAATTATCTTGCTGGTAAATCAGTAGACTTTGTTAACAAAAAGGCATTCCAAGGAACAATGTTAGCTCATACTGATGGTGGGGTACCTAACTTAGTAGTAAATATTCCAAAAATGGATGAATACACACTCGGATATTTAGTGTACTTCTTTGAAAAGGCTTGTGCAATGAGTGGTTATCTTCTAGGAGTAAATCCATTTGATCAACCAGGGGTTGAAGCATATAAAGTAAATATGTTCGCTTTACTTGGAAAGCCTGGCTTTGAAGAAAAGAAAGCAGAACTTGAAAAACGATTAGAAAAATAATTTTGAAAAAGGTCGACATTCATGTCGGCTTTTTTTCGTTTTAATGGTCATGATTTTCTTATATTAGGCAAATCTAAGGAAAAGGCGATGTTAAGCCATTTCCTTTATAGGGTAGGCTTTGTTTTTAGAAAGAGGTCACGAAACCTGCAAGAAGAAATGTAATATTAACAGACCTAAGATAAAGGAGGATTTGCTTTGATTGAAGTTCGTTCAAGGTTAGAAGGACAAACATTTCAATTATATGACCTAGAGCAGGAGCTTAAACCTTTAGGATATACGATAGGTGGGAATTGGGATTATGATCATGGCTACTTCGATTATAAAATTGATTCTGAGGTTGGTTATCAATTCTTAAGGGTACCATTTACATCTGTTGATGGACAGCTGGATTCAAGAAATACAACAGTAGAATTAGGTACACCTTTTCTTTTATCACATAAATATCAAATTGGATTAGATGACCATGTGCATATTGGGAACTTTAGTGCTTCTTTTGATCAATTCCAGGAGCCGCAGGATAAAGATGCAACCTTCCCTGAAGAATATATTGAGTTAGGGAAGGCGCTTGTTAAGGAATTAGAGGCAGTATTGCTTGATTAATGAGTAAAAACGATTAGAGAATCATGATCTTGTATTTCAAAGGAGAGGGGCGGATTCACTTTCGTATCCTCTCCTCTTTTTATGCCAATTAAAATCGATTCTTTTTCGAGGAGTTGGTGACTTGCATCTTTGAATGTTTTGCCAATCAACTCTTTATTTACCGGAAGAACTTGAAATAAGTTACCACTTGCAGGGTTAAGCTCAGAATAGAAGCTTGATAAACCGTTTTTCGCTAAGTAACTGCTCATAATAAAGTGACTTGTTAATTTATAAGACTTAATTATTTCATTTGCTCCAGCTCTGCTAGCATTGTTCGCTTGCTGTTCTGTTAGCAATTCGATCACACAGTATAAATTTGGATTAAGTCCTTTTAGGGATAAAAGGACAAGAATTGAGTTCATATCTGCATCTTGTTCGTTTTTATGCTGATCAGCAGTAATGATGGCTGCATCAGCTTCTTGGATATTCGCTTTAAGTAAAGTTTGCTCATGGGCTGGATTTCCACGGATGAAATGAACATTTTCAATTAATGGAGATTCTTTTAGCGAGTCATCTATTAAGACAATTTGTTTATATGGCTTAACAGTTTGTAAAGAATCAATCATTTCATTTGCTTTTTCATTCCACCCAATTAAAATAACATGATTTTCACCAGAAAAAGTCACATTTCCTTCAAGGTATGAGTGTTGTCTTTTTATAGCAGCTGAAGAAACGCTAGCAAAATAGGCTGTTACAAAGCTGGCTCCAGCTAAAATCATGATCATTGCGATACCTCTTCCAACATACGTTTGTGGAACATAATCACCAAATCCAACAGTAGAGACAGTTACAAGAGCCCACCAAATTCCATCAAAAGTGGTTGGAAACTCGTTTGGTTCTACGAGAGTAATGATTTCACCAAATACTAAAATGATGAGTAGTACGATAAGGGTAATACGATAATGAATAGGCCAACGCAACCATTGTGTGATGGTTTTATTTGATTTTGCCATGTTGAGAACTCATCCTTTCTTATTTGGTATAAAAGATAAAACTTCTTTAATAATCGTATTAATTTTGGTTGTAACCTCGTCTTTTCCATATGTTTCAATAGCCTTTTCAATCGTCTCGATTGTATCCTCTGAGAATTCAATAAGTGCTTTATCTTCTTCAGAATCATTATAAAAACCAATAAAGGAGTCTAACCCTTCATTCATTTTATCAATTGCTTCACTAAGTAATTTCTTTTCTTCCTCATTTACTTTCAACAGTTTCACTTCCTAACTATTAGCATTTGGGGCTTATACACAAACCTACCAAATAAATTCTTTCACTTTATTTAAGAGTCCATTTTTTTAGTATGTACACCTTCTGTTTATAGTTTGCGGATTAAGCAAAAGAAACCATATGAAATTTTGTATGGTAGAAATCAATGTTTTGCTTAAACTATCGATAATAAAGTATCTGCTGTAGGGAGGATATCAACATGTTTTTTCATCCATTGGATTTTTTAATCATTATTGCATTTGGTCTTTCATTATGGGCGCAGTTTCGAGTTAAGGGGAATTTTGAAAAGTATGCTAAGGTGTCAGCATCTTCTCATATGACTGGGGCTGAGATTGCAAGGCAGTTACTTGACCGAAACGGGTTATCAGACGTACCTGTTGAACATGTGAGGGGTTCTTTAACAGATCATTATGATCCCTTAAAAAAAGCTGTTAGATTATCGGATTCAGTCTATGGAAGTCAATCAATTGCAGCGATTTCTGTTGCAGCACACGAGGTTGGTCATGCTATTCAACATCGTGAAGCATACGGTGCACTCGTTTTACGACATAAAATGTTACCAATTGTGAACTTTACTTCAGGTATTGCGCCATTTTTGTTATTTGGCGGCTTTTTATTAGGAAGTTTAAATTTAATTGGCTTAGGGATCATCTTTTTCTCAGCAGTTGTAGCCTTTCAGCTTATTACGTTGCCAGTAGAATTTAATGCAAGCTCAAGAGCAAAAAGATTAATGCTTTCTGAAGGAATGATTGTTAATAATGAGGAAAGAGGGGTAAGTAAAGTATTAAGTGCCGCTGCTTTAACTTATGTGGCCGCTGCCTTGCTTTCCTTGCTGCAATTAGTAAAGTTTATTGCGATCTTTACGCAGGGGAACAGAGAATAACTGTTTCGAAAGTCGAATCTTGTCAAAATATAAACTTTTTTCTAGAATTCCCCCCTAAAATATGGTTATATGGAGAGAAGAGATAAATGTAAATATTCGTTTTGAGTAGGAGAGGCCAATGAGTAAATATTTGCAAACATTAATTAAAAATGTACGAAAACAGCTTGAAGCTTGGTTAAATGAACAACAAGAAATTCAACATAAAGAACTTTTTCGTTTCCTTCACTCCATATCTGGAACTGCTGCAACCATTGGATTTTCTGAAGCAGGAGATATGGCCCAAGAATTGATGAGCCATTTAAAGGAGCATGAAGAACGAGTTTGGGACAAAGAGGAATTGCAATCTTTTTTGCTACCCCTTATTTCCATTATTTATTATGAAGAATATTCCAATGTTGATGAAATTATTGAGAACAAAAAAGAGTATGAAGATAAAAACCTTATTTTGCTCATAGACGATGATACAGCATTATTAATGTACCTTAAGGATGAATTAGAGAAAGAAGGCTGGGTGGTGATTGCTGTTGCTGACCCAGACCGTGCTACTAATTCCTATTATGACTTGAATCCTGACTGTGTTGTTATTGATGTTCATATGAAAGATAAAAATGGACTAGATGTACTGTTGCAAATAAAGGAAAAAATGAAGCAACAGTTTATTCCGACAATTATGATTAGTGTTGATAAATCAAAGGAAATCAGAATGAAAAGCTATAAGCTGGGCGCAGATGATTTCATACAAAAACCTTTGGAAATGGATGAATTTATTGTAAGAATAAACCGCCAACTTGAGCGAAAACAAGCTGTTGACGATGTAATGTTAATTGATGAGCTAACAAGGGTTTATAACAGGAAATTTTTAGCTCAAACTTATGAACGCTTGGTTAGTAATTTAAATAGAAGATATGAGCCATTTTGCTTAGTGCTTGTTGATTTAGATCATTTTAAACAAGTGAATGACACATACGGTCATATCGTAGGTGATGAGGTTTTAGCAACATTCGCTGATGTTGTTAGAAAGGGCCTAAGAATTAATGACATCATTATTCGTTATGGTGGTGAGGAATTTATTATCCTTCTGCCTGAAACAGAAGCTAATGAGGCGAAACTTGTTATTGAACGAATTTTAAAGGATTTCTCCAACACTGCTTTTCGTTTTGGAGATTCAAAATTCTATAATTCGTTCTCTGCAGGAATTCATGAAGTCCACCCCACTCAGTTAGAGCTAAAAAGAAATATCGATATTGCAGATGGAGCACTTTACGAGGCGAAACAGGCTGGTAGAAATCAGGTGAAAGTGGCTGCTGTAAATAATGTTAAATATACTAAGAAACCAATTCACATTGGAATTATTGATGATGACCCAATTATTCGTACAATGCTTGAGGACTTAATCAGTAAAAGTAAGTTTACAGATGGATTTACACTT
>NZ_JBLUOI010000086.1:0-18109 GCF_048059995.1 Metabacillus sp. YM-086
GCTCGACTTGCATGTATTAGGCACGCCGCCAGCGTTCGTCCTGAGCCAGGATCAAACTCTCCAATAAAGAGTTGATAAAGCTCATAATTAAATCTTTAAAACGTTGACGTTTCTGTTTTGTTTAGTTTTCAAAGAACTACTTTAGCCGAGAACTTTATCAGCGACAAAAACCATTGTATCAGATAGTTTCTCTGTTGTCAACTTCTATGAATCGTTTTTCTCAAGCAAGAAAATTTAATGTCATATCTCGTAGCAACAAATAATATCTTACCATTTCATTTCGTAGAAGTCAATAGTATTTTCAAATCTTTTTTGTCTTCTATATCGTCTTACTTAGCGACAAGTTATATATTATCATCCATCATCACCTATGTCAACTTCTATGAAAACATCTTATATGATAGATAACTAGCTTCTTCATTATAAAAGATAATCAAATACAAAATAGACTAATGAAGCAATACTTTATTCTTTATCTTTGCTTGATTAAGACAGTTCCTCCTCTACCATTTACCAATAAGTACATTCCTATATAAAATCATACTTATTTGGGCAAATAGCAAGACAAGCTGACACCTCAGCTTGCCTTGCTATTTTATCTTTATAATGATTGTACCTTTATAATTTATATTTGCTTAACATATCATCTAATTCTTTATTCATTATATTTAATTGCTCTGCAGATTTTGCCACCTGTCTTATAGCATTGTTTTGCTCGTCAATTGACGAACTAATTTCCTCCACAGATGCAGCTGTTTGTTCGGAAACACCTGATGAACTTTGAATTCCATCTCCTATCATAGAAGTTTGATTGGTGATATTTCTAATTTCATCATTTAAAATTTCTAGTGCTGAGACAGTTTCATTTATTGAATTCGATAACTGATTAAACTTATCTTGCGTTTCTAAAACATCATCATTTAATTTAGTCGATGTAAGCATGGTTTGTTCTACAATTTCTACCGTATTACCGGTCTCAGTTGCGATCGTAGACACTACTCCTCGAACTTGATATGTTGCCTGCTTAGATTGTTCAGCAAGCTTTCTTATTTCATCCGCTACCACAGAAAAGCCTTTTCCATGCTCCCCTGCCCTAGCTGCTTCAATACTAGCATTTAATGCAAGTAAATTTGTTTCCGCTGCAATATTTTCAATTGTTACCATAATATGATGAATTTCCTGAGTTTTATCATACAGACTTTTTATTCCTGTGTTAATTTTCTCCGATGCATGTAAAGAATCAGCATTAGATTTTCTCAATGAAGAAACAATTTCATTTCCCTCGTTCGATAATAGTTGAGATTTACTTGTAACTCCCTTAATTATATTACTCTGCTGATTCATTGAATCAATTGATTTTGTCAATGTTTCAACACTATGATTGATGTTTTCTAAATCATTAGCTTGCTCTTGAGTTCCTGTAGAAATTTCCGAGACAGCTGTACCAATCTCTTCGCTGCTTGCTAGCGTTTGTTCTGATACTGCAGAAAGCTCTGTTGCTGAGTCAAGTAAGTTTGAACTTGTACTTTTTACATTTTGTACTAATTCAAGAAGCTGATAAGACATCTTATTATATGCACCTGCTAATTGACCAATCTCATCTCTTGATTCTGAAAGATTTGTAGCCTGAATCTTTCCATCAGCAATATCCATTGAAGATTTTGCAACTTCTTTCAATAAAGAAATTTTCTTTTTAATTGCCAAGTAAAATACTAATATACTTATTAATATAAGCACAAAAGTTCCCCATAATATGATAAATTTAATGATTTCTAAGCCTTCATAAAATTCATCTTCGTAAACAGCTAGACCAACATACCAATCCCACGGCTCAAAATGTTCCATATAAGATATTTTCTTTCTCATTTCTCCTGTTTCATCGTTCACGTCATCGTAATAGACATAACGGTCTTCTTTATTTGAAGCTAATGAGCCTTTCACCATTTTTTCACGATTTGTCGTATCCTCAGGAATATCTCCTACTGGATTACTTGGATGAACTTGTGAGGAAAAGTTTGCATCATAGGCGAGGATATACCCTTCACCTTTATATAAAAAATGCGAATTCTTATAATCATGCTCTCCATTCTTAAGTTTTGGTCCACTCAAAAGGAGCCTTGCTTCCTCTTTCCCCTCCTCTAAAGTTAGATGACCGTTTTCCACCTGTTGGTTTATTGCCTCTAAAGTAGCTAATGAACTATTAACAATGTGATAAATCTCTTGTTTACCAGCTTTCGTTAATTGATCCTTTGCTATGAAATAACTAGTTAATCCAATCGTTGATACGGAAAACACAATAATAATCGTAAGTAAAACCATCATCTTGATTGATATACTATGCCAGTCGACCTTAATTCTCCTCTTCATACTAAGCTCCCCCATAAATTTTCTCATTATATATATCGACCATTTATAATATGAATGAGTAATTTTCGACTTTTATTTACTGGTAATAGTTTCTAGTATGGTCTAAAAATGTGAAAAGGCACTGATCCTAAGTCACGGACCGCGCCTCATTTTCAATATAACTATGATTGTCGAATTCCCTATGTTTATCTACAGTTGATTTTATTTAATCTTCGTTTACAACAACATTTCGACCTCTCATTTTTAATAGAATTGGAATGGTCATCCATAACAATGCAATCACTAAAAAGATAAGTGAAATGGGCTTCTCTAAGAAAATAATAAAATCTCCATTCGATGTAGTTAAAGCTCTTCTCATATTATTTTCAATCATTGGCCCTAGTACCAAACCGAGTACTAGTGGCGCTACAGGGTAATCATGCTTTGTTAAATAGTAACCCACTACTCCACAACCAATTAAAAGTAATAAATCAAACACTGTAAATTGAACAGCATAAACTCCGAATATTGATATAGCTACAATAATAGGTAATAAATACTTTGTTGGTGTTTCGATGATTTTCGCAAAAATTTTAACAAGTGGTAAATTTAAAATAAGCAGCATCACATTTCCGATGAACATACTAGCAATCAAACCCCAAGCAACTTGTGGGTGATCCGTGAAGAATAGTGGACCTGGCTGTATATTATACATAATAAGAGCTCCCATTAAGATTGCTGTTGTACCTGAGCCTGGTATACCTAACGTTAATAATGGAATCATTGCTCCACCTGAGGCACCGTTATTTGCGGCCTCAGGTGCGGCTACCCCTTCAATTGCCCCTTTTCCAAACTTATCAGGATTTTTACTAATCTTCTTTTCCATAATATAAGAAAAGAAGGATGCTAATGTTGCTCCTGCACCTGGTAAAATCCCAATGAAAAATCCTAATAAAGATCCTCTGACAATCGGCCCTGAGCTCTCTTTCAAATCTTTTTTTGTTGGAAGAATTCTTTCCACTTTCGCAATAGATCCATCAACACTCTCTTTTTCCAAGATTGTTTTAAATACTTCTCCAAGAGCAAACAGTCCCACTGCAACAGTTAAAAATTCAATACCTGAATATAAAACAGGAACCTCATACGTAAAGCGTGCTACACCTGATACATTGTCCATTCCGATTGTAGCAATTAGCAGTCCAACAACTGTCATAATTAAAGCTTTTGTTCTTGATTTTCCTGCAAGGCCACTGACGGCACAAAGTCCTAATATCATTAATGAAAAATACTCTGCTGGACCAAAAGACAATGCGACACTAGACAATGGTTCCGCTAAAATTGTTAGACCGATAAGTGCAACAATCCCTGCAAAAAATGAACCAATTGCAGCAATTGACAGTGCAGCTCCAGCTCTTCCTTGTCTGGCCATTTGATAACCATCAAGAGCAGTTACAACTGATGACGATTCACCTGGTGTATTTAATAAAATAGATGTTGTAGATCCGCCATACATCGCTCCATAATAAACACCTGCTAATAAAATAATTGAGCTTGCTGCCGCTGATTCAGGATCAAGACCTGATGTAAGAGTAGCTGTTACGGGAATTAATAACGCCACTCCACTCATTGGACCTATTCCTGGAAGAACACCAACCGCAGTACCAATTAATACTCCAACAAACGCAAACAATAAATTATGCCATTGCAAAGCTTCTGCAAAGCCATTTGCTAAAAATTGAATTGTATCCATTTATAACACCTCACTAAAACCAAGTTGGAAAGCCAGGTAAAGAGCCTTCAAGAACTTCAACAAATAAATAATAAACCCCACCTGAAAAGCATGCTGCAATAACGATGGATTTTAGTATATTCTTTTTATCCATTGCGATGAAACTAACAAGTAAAAAGAGAAATGTTGTTAAAATAAAACCTAATGTTTCGATAAATGAAGCATAAAGAATAGCAGAAATTAAAATAATGAAAAATCTCTTGTAATCTAGCTCTTCTTTCCCCTTTTGTTCATTCACATATTTAAATGTTTCATAGAATAGACGAAGGCTAAGCAAGACTAATATAGCCCCTAGTATAGTTGGAAACATATCAGGGCCAACATTACTCCCATATGCACTTTCCGAAATTTTTTGGCTTTCGACAACGAAGAATATTCCTATGACCATAAACATAACACTTGAGTAACGATCAAAAGCTTTACTCATCTTTACTCTCACTCCCTATAGAGAGAAAGAGGGGAGGCCCCCTCTTCCTAAAGCTTTATTTTTGCATGCCTAATGCTGTTAAGAGGTCCTGAATCACAACATTTTGCTCATCTAAAAACTTCTTGAAATCTGTTGAGTTTTTAAATTCACTTTCCCACCCATTTGATTTTACTTCATTGTTCCATTCTTCGCTTTCTGACAGTTTTTGTAATGTTTTATCCCAGAAAGCTAATTCTTCTTCCTTCAATTCCTTTGGTCCAAATACACCACGCCAGATTGTAAAGTCTGCATCTATCCCTGCTTCTTTAAAAGTTGGTACATCTGCTAAATCACCTTCCAAACGTTCAGGTGAACTAACCGCCAACACTTTCACTTTTCCTGATTTCACATATTCTCCAATAGCTGAAGCATCTGTAGCAATTAAGTCAGCATTTCCTCCTAGCAGTGCCGCAATTGCTTCACCACCACCATCATATGAGACATATTTCACTGATTTCGGGTCAATATCAGACTTAAATGCAGGTAATACTGCTACTAAATGATCCATTGAGCCAGGTGAAGATCCGCCTGCAACTGTCACTTTTGTTGGATCCGCTTTAATGGCATCTAATGCAGATTGCAAATCATTAAAAGGTGAATCACTTTTTACAACAATAGCTCCGTAATCTTTTGTAAGCTGTGCTAAAGGAGTTGTATCGCCATAACCATATGGACTGTTTCCTTCTTTTTTCTCATGATTTATTAAAATTGGCGGTGAACTGATCATTAATTTATATGGATTGTTTTTTTCTTGAGTTGCAAACTCTGCCATATAAACAGCACCACCACCACCTGGTTTATTTTCAACTGTTAATGTTTCTTCAACTAACTTTGTATCAGATAAAACCTTCGCTAATGCTCTTGCCGTTAAATCCCAGCCGCCGCCTGCACCTGATGGAGCTACAACGGTGATTGGTTTTTCTGGATAATTAGAGCTACTTTCACTACTATTGGCTTTTTCCTTATCTCCACCACAAGCAGCTAACATAAAACTTAGAAGTCCAACTAATACGACCAACATTGTTTTCTTCATAGAATTTCCCCCAATTCTTTGTCCATTTAAAAAGACAGCACTTAATGTAAGCGCTGTCTTAAAGTTAACAGAATTTTTTAATTTATAGAATCTTAACCTCATAAGTTCAATTAACTGTAATGAATTCTTTTTGTTCATAAAGTTCATGACTGAAAACGGAAGTACCTTCTTTCCGGCCGCCCAACATTTCCATATACTAGCTCTGCATATATCTTTTTTTGTGAAATAAGATATTCCAAATATCTCCTTGCTGTTGATCGACTAACCCCAGACTGTTTACTTAATGATTCAGCTGTAATCCCCTCTTCAGCAACATTTAAAAGAAACTCTAATATTTTGTTGAGTGTTAGTGGATCAATCCCCTTTGGCGCACCATCTTCCTCTATTAAATGACTATCTTGTCGGGATAAACTCCATAAAGCTGTTATCTCTTCTTGAGTTAAATGTTTTGTCGTTTTTAATTTTTCCAATCTTTTTTGATAGGCTTCTAGACTTGTCTTAAATCTCTCGAATGTAACCGGTTTGACAATATAATCACAAACCCCATTTCGTAAAGAATCTCCAACTATATCAACCTCTGAAGATGCAGTAATCATAATAATGTCGATATCTGGATAAGACTTACGGATGACCCTCCCTAAATCTGTTCCTAACATATCTGGTAAAAACACATCTAACAAAACTAACTGCGGTTGAATAATTTCAAGTAATTCAATTGCTTCCGCTCCAGACGTTGCTATGGCTACTACCTCAAAGCCATCTATCTTCTTTGTAAAACGGCTATTAATTTCTGCTATCCTAGCATCGTCTTCAATCACCATTACTTCTACCTTCATTTTGGCTCCTCCTTTGGGATCGCAATAATAAACAAAGCACCACCTAATTCGCCTGTTTCAATTGTAATACTCCCATTTAGTTCCTCGACTAATTCACTCACTTTCGCTAAACCAAGCCCTCGATTTTTCCCATCCTTTGTTGAGAAACCCTTTTTAAAAATCTCAGATAACATGTGAGGTTCAACACCGGTTCCACTATCTTCAATTTCCATAATGAGATCATCACCTAGATCAGTTATAAAAAAACGTACATATCGTTCTTTACGTTTTTGCTTTTCTAATTCTTCAAATCCATTCGTTATAAGGTTTCCTAAAATTGAAACCAAACTACTATAACCAATGTGCTTAGGAATCTCCTCCAGACTGCTTTCTCGATCAACATGAAAGGTAACCTTTAGCTCTTTAGCACGATTGTAAAACCCTAGTAAAATCCCACCAAGCCATGGATCTTTTATTTTCCTCATGAGAAATTGTGTAAAATCTCTTTGACTTTCTGTTTCTTCATGAATAAGTGTCAGGGCCTCATCCAATGACCCTAATTGAATTAATCCCGAAATCGTATAAAGCAAGTTATTAAACTCGTGGGTCTGCGCTCTTAAGGCTTCTGTGTATCTCTTCACTTGTGATAATTCTTCTGTTAATTGATCAATATCAGATTTAAGTCTAAAGCTAGATACGACACCAATCACTTCATCTCCATATTTAACAGGAATACGGTTTGCTATAATGATCTTATTTCTAATTTCTAGTTGTTTATCTAGTTGCTTTTCGCCTGTTCTTAGAACATCTAGTAAAGAAGAATTAGGGATAATATCAAAAACCTGTTCTCCAACAACAGGTTTTGTCTTATCTAGTGATAAAATGTCATATGCAGCTTGATTGATGATCAATATCTTTCCATCCTCATTAATAACAATGATTCCTTCATGAACCGTTTCAATAACAGCATTACGTTGTTTAAACAATGTAGCAATTTCCTCAGGCTCTAGTCCCATCATTGTATTTTTTATCCTTCTTGCTAATATAATCGAACCTAATGTTCCCAAAAGAAATGCAGTAATGGCAATCCAAATAACAGGTTTTCCGTAATCAAAGACTGTATTTTCAATATCCTCAATTAAAAAACCTACTGAGACTACACCTATAATTTCATCACCATCAAGAATTGGTACCTTTCCTCTTAATGAAGGCCCTAAGGATCCAGTTGCCTTGGAAACATAAGATTTACCTTCTTTTAACGCCTTAACATTGTCTCCTCCAACCATCTTTTTCCCAATTCTCTCTGGAATTGGGTGAGAATATCGAATTCCTTCTTTATTACCAATTACGATATATTCAGCGCCAATTTCCACTCTTATTTTTTCAACCAAAGGCTGAATAATTCTAGATGGATCTTCAGTATCAAATGCTTCATGAATCTCAGGCATGTTCGCTATCGTTGTAGCAACATGTAAAGCTCTTTTGCTAATTTGCTGCTCAACTGTTTTTGATAAAGTATGATAGTATAAAATACTACATAAAAGAACAATTAATAAAATAAGACTAAGGGCAAACAAAATAATGCGTATATAAAGCTTAGGTCGATTCGTTCTTTTCAATAGCTCACACCTCAGTTTTTAGAAATCGCTTACAAGTTTGAGTATTCTTTATTGTATATAAATACCTTTGGTTTGTCATTGAGAATTTTCTTCTATTTAATAAAGTAAAGTTATTGGAAATAAATTGATTGAGGAGATTTTCGGAGAACTCTTTTGAGTTTTTTAAAAAAAGACAAAATAAAAACCACCAAATATGTATTTGGTGGAGACGGAGGGAGTCGAACCCTCGTCCAGACATATCGGCACTTAAGCGTCTACGAGCGTAGTCGATATATTTGCGGTTTCGCTAACTCCTATGCCTATCGACAGGCGTTAGAGCAGCTAGTCTGATTGGTCTCTTCCATCATCCCCAGACGGAGGAATTAGGCGTAGTCCACTAAGAGTGAGTCCCTTACCCTACCACATGGACGATGGAGGGAGGAACAGCTAAGCAGTTATTAAGCTGCTAAAGCTAAGTTATTGTTAGATTTGCCAGTTATTATTGGCGTGACGTTTTTACGAAGACGATCCCTTCGGCCCGCAACCTAAGCTCGAACTACCCCTGTCGAATCCGTAACGTCCCCATGTAAGCCGTATATACCAGCTAGGGAATACGGGAAGTTTAAAAAGATCAAGCTTAATTGCTTATTAAGTTTTTAAAAAGTAAGTTGACTGTCTTACAAAACTTATTATATCAGAATGGCTCAAAAATGCAATTGTAAGGTTTTCCCACTACATTTTTTGACGTTCTCTAAAGGCACGTTCGATATCACGCTTCGCTTCCTTCTTCTTCAGATCTTCACGTTTATCGTATTTCTTTTTCCCTTTACCAAGACCGATTAGCACCTTTGCATAACCATTCTTCAAATACATCTTTAAAGGAACAAGGGCATAACCTTCTTCTTTGGTTGCACCAATTAGTTTCACAATTTCACGCTTATGAAGTAATAGCTTCCTTTGTCTTAGTGGATCATGATTATAGCGATTTCCTTGTTCATACGGGCTAACATGCATGTTCAATAGAAATACTTCGCCACGATCAATACGTGCATACGAATCCTTTAAGTTTACACGTCCATTACGAATTGATTTAATTTCCGTACCTTGAAGGACAATGCCAGCTTCAAATGTTTCCTCTATTGAATAGTCATGATTTGCTTTTTTGTTTTGGGCGACTACTTTTCCCATACCTTTTGGCATTGTGTTCACTCCCCTCGATCTAGCGATACGTTCTATTTTAGCAAAAAATGGACTGTAACTCAATTAATAGAGTTAAAGAGGGACTGACACTTAGAATGTCAGACCCTCAATCATCATTTAGCGCTTTTTCTTACGTTTTGCTTTTGGTGCATTTTCGAAGTGTTTTTTCTTCTTTTTACGAGGTGGACGTGTTGACCATTCGCCATCCTTGTCATTTCCATGTGTTTTGCCGTTATTACCGCCGCCACGACCATTGGAATCTTTTCTTCCTTTACCAGCAATGATGACTTTTGGTTTTTCTTTTTCAGGGCGTCTTCTTGTCCCTTTCATACCAACAATTTCGAAATCAATTGCGCGCTCGTCTTTGTTTACATTTACTACGCGTACAGTGATTTCGTCACCAATTCTGTAGACATTACCAGTGCGTTCACCAATCATCGCATAATGCTGCTCATCATATCGGTAATAATCATCTGTCATATAGCTGACGTGAATAAGACCTTCTATTGTATTTGGAAGCTCAACGAACATACCAAAGTTTGTAACAGAACTGATCATACCGTCGTATTCTTCGCCAATTTTATCAAGCATGTACTCCGCTTTTTTCAGTTCATCTGTTTCACGCTCTGCCTCTACCGCTCTTCGTTCCATGTTGGAGGATTGTTCCGCGATTACAGGTAAGCTTTCCGCCCAATGTGCACGAGTTTCTTCATCAACTTTTCCTTCTATTAGATATGTGCGGATTAAACGATGCACAATTAAATCAGGATAACGACGAATTGGTGATGTAAAATGTGTGTAAAACTCCGTAGCCAGTCCAAAGTGACCTAAGCTTTCAGGATCGTACTTAGCCTGCTTCATCGAACGGAGCATAACTGTTGAGATAACTGTTTCTTCTGGTTTACCCTGTACTTCTTCCAAAATATCTTGCAATGCTCTTGGATGAATTTCATTTCCTGCACCCTTTACTGAGTACCCAAAATTCGTAATGAACTGAAGAAATTTTTGTAGTTTTTCAGCATTTGGATCTTCATGAATTCGATATATAAACGGTACATTCATCCAATGGAAGTGCTCTGCTACTGTTTCATTGGCAAGCAACATAAACTCTTCAATAAGACGCTCTGCTACTGAGCGTTCGCGAATCACAACTTCCGTTGGCTTTCCTTCTTTGTCGACAAGCACCTTTGCTTCTTTAAAATCAAAGTCAATGGCACCTCGCTCCATACGCTTTTGGCGCAGTACTGCTGCAAGCTCACCCATTTGTTCAAACATTGGAATAAGACTTTCATATTTTTTTAGAAGCTCTTCATCACGGTCTTCTAAAATTTTATTTACATCAGAGTACGTCATACGCTCTGTTGTTTTTATCACACTCTGGAAAATTTCATGTTTAACAACTGTTCCTTTTTCATCGATTTCCATCTCACAAGAAAGTGTTAAACGATCCACTTTAGGATTTAAAGAACAAATTCCATTTGATAAACGATGTGGAATCATTGGAATAACACGGTCAACAAGATACACACTTGTCGCACGATCTAATGCTTCACGATCAATTGGAGACTTCTCTGTTACATAATGACTAACATCGGCAATATGAACACCAAGCTTATAGTGGCCATTATCTAGTTTTGTCACTGTAACAGCATCATCTAGATCTTTCGCATCAGCGCCATCAATCGTAACAATTGTTTCGTTTCTTAAATCACGGCGGTCCTTTAGATCTTCCTCTCTAATCGTCTCCGGAACATCGTTTGCTTGCTCAAGTGCTTCGACTGGGAATGGGCCAGGTAATCCGTGCTTATGAATAACAGATAAAATATCAACACCAGGATCATTTTTATGACCGAGAATGTCAATAACTTCCCCTTCTGCACTCATGCGTCCTTCAGGATAAGTTGTTAATTTCACAACAACCTTATGTCCCTCAACAGCACCCTTTGATGCATTTTTTGGAATAAAAATATCATTAGCGATTTTTTTATCATCTGGAACAACAAAACCGAAATTTTTGCTTTCCGTATAAGTACCAACAACCTCTGTTATTCCACGCTCTAAAATACGGACAATCGTTCCTTCTTGTCTTGTCCCACCTGTGCTTGCACTGACTCTGACCATAACAACATCACCGTGCATAGCCGTTTTCAATTCAGTAGGTGGAATAAAGATATCATCTAAAGCAGTGTCCTCAGGGTCAACAAAAGCAAATCCTTTTGAGTGACCAATTAGCTTTCCTTTAATTAAATTCATTTTTTCTGGCAAGCCATAACGGTTGCTTCTTGTTCTAACAACGAGGCCCTGGTCCTCCATGACAACTAATGCTTTTACAAAATCTTTAAACTCCGTTGAATCTTCTATTCCAAATGCTTGTTCAAGCTCTTGAACAGTTAGGGGCTTATAAGCTTCCTCTTTCATAAATGAAAGCAGTTTATCAATATGTACTTGAATTTCTTGATCCATTTTCATCCTCCTTTTCTCGTTCTAAAAAAACCTTACCAATCAAGGCTTTCTAAAAATTGATACACATCCTCATGGAGTTGATCACGTTCTTTATCAAGTGTTAACACATGTCCAGATTCTTCGTACCACTTTATTCGTTTATGATCATTTTCTACTTCATTGTAGATAATATTTGCACTGTCCGTGTTAATCATATGATCATGTCTACCTTGTGCCACAAACGTTGGTGAATAGATCATATCTACATTATTTCGGACATCTGCAATTAACTCTTGTAAGGCTTTTAGTGTATTCATTGGAGTCTTCTCAAACTCCTTCATTTCCTCTTCTATTTCCTCAGGAGACTTCCCTTCAAACTTTTTATAATTTCTCGCATATTCGAGAACTCCTTGATACATAACTTCCTCACTTTTAATGTACATTGGCGCACACATTGGGATAATTCCCTTTACAGGTAAAGTGTAACCCAATTTTAATGAGAAAACTCCACCAAGTGATAATCCCCCAACAGCTATGTCCTCAAATCCCATGCTTTTCAGATGCTCATACCCTTCTTGTACATCCTTCCACCAATCTTCAGGACCTGTATGAACGAGCTCTTCTGGCGGTACACCGTGGCCTTTATATTGTGGCGCATGACATGTATAGCCTTTTTCACTAAGAAAGCGTGCAAGCATTCGAACATCCGCTGTGTTCCCTGTAAATCCATGTAATAATAAAACAGCTCGATCGCCGCCTTCAAATGTAAACGGCTTTGGCAAAACTCTTTTCATTCTTACTAACTCCTTACTATCTTTTATTTAGTTTATCCCAAAATTACCATCAGTATTACTAAACAACTAACATCAAGCTATGTATTCTTTATACTTCTATTTAATCAAACACGTTCGGCCTTGAACAATTCTTATGCTTAGTGAGCTTTTTTCTTCAGCCCCAAACAAAAAAGAGCCTGTTTCTACAGACCCTTTACTTATTATTTATTGAACAACATATGCCACTAAAACAGTTAAAACAAAGAATAAAACAGATAGTACGATTGTAATACGGTGTAAAACTAAGTCAAGTCCACGAGCTTTTTGTTTTCCAAAAAGCTGCTCAGCTCCACCAGAGATTGCCCCTGATAACCCTGCGCTTTTACCAGATTGTAATAATACAACTGTAATTAAAGCAACTGAAACGATAACAAGTAGAATAATTAATGCTGTATGCATGAGTTGACACCTCCTGAAATGCGCACAAATAGATAGTTTAAATGTACCATACTTCTTTTTGATTCACAATAAGACATTCAATTAATTCGATTGGATAAAAAACTGAGACTGTTTGTAGTAATCGTAATAGAATATTTTTCTAATATGAAATAAAATAAGCTCGAATATTGACACTGATTTTAAGTGACTTATTCGGGCTTATAATTTACATTACACGTAGGCTAACTGTTTAATCCCATCAGTAGTATTTTGATTGATTTTCAAATGAATAAATACTTGTTCCCCTACTGAAAATCCTTTACTAATATCTTGATGTATCACCCATTGCTCCTCTTCTTTAATTGTTACTGTGTAGTGAATTTCTTTACCTTGATATTGCACGCTTGTGACAATACCCTCTAGACCACCTTCATTTAACGAAATCTCAAGTTGCTCCGGACGCGCTGGAAAAATGCCTTTATTCTTTAATTCTGAGGTTACATCGGTATTTCCCCATTTTATTGTAGGATCATCCAATGGATAAAATGTATCCCCTTCCCACTTCCCTTGGATCAAGTTCGCTTTACCAACAAAGGAGGCTACAAATGTTGATGTTGGGCAGCTATAAATTTCTTTTGGTGTTCCTACTTGTTCAATCTTCCCCTTGTTCATGACAACGATTCTATCAGCCATTGCCAAAGCTTCACTTTGATCATGAGTCACATATACAATACTATTCAACTTTACTACCGCTTACCATTTTCTAGACTATCCAAAAAGTAGATTCGTGTTTTATTTTTTCCCGTACTCCTCAAATTCATTGTCTGAAACAATCTAGTAGCAGTATCTGCAGAATCAAACTTTAAAAAATCTCTTAATTCCCTATTAGAGATCGTTGATTTGATTAAAAGTCGATAGTCTTTAACAGCCTTAACATGAGCATGTTTATTCTTTTCCCCACAATAAGGACAAAACCAATTCCCTTTAAGCCGATCCATCGGAAGGACACTACATTTTGGACAAAAAACACCTTTAAGAAGGTCACTTTCTTTTATGTCATATTTCTCTAAGATGGATGCGTCACCTTCGGTATGTTTTTTTAGTAATAATTTAAATATCTTCCTTAAAGCCTTTTCTTCCAGTTTGTTTGTGATCTTTGATTTTTCTAATTGAAGTATTTTATTAGGTAATTCTTCTTTGTGTATCACTGTGTGGTGAATATGATGATCTTCCGGAGAGGTGCTTATGATTGTGTAGGGATTACTGATCACGACTAATGACTGTATTGCTATATCTTCTAACTTGTTAATACGCAACCATTCTTTTAAGTTAGCTTTCTGACGATCAAGCTGCGTCAATGGATAGGCATAGGCAAGTTCTTTCCCATCTTTTGTTTGAATGAGTTGTTTAAACTTAGGATCAAAATAAATGGTTCCGGAGAAATTCTTTATTTCGAGGATAATCGCCATTTTGTTGGTGAAAATTAATGTGTCCATTTGAAAGAAATGTTTGTCTGTTTTTAATCTTAGGTGGTGAAAAATAAAGTAGTTTTTCTCATCAAGGTAGCTGAGTGGGTAATCAACGGATTGTTCACCTTTATAACCGGCCATTCGTTTGTTGTAATCTTCGGTAATGAGTGGCAGAGTTGGATGGAAATTAGGTATTCGTGGAAGTAAAGCTTCTAATTGGAGAATAATACGGGGTTTTGTACGGGATTTTAAGATCATTTTCTCACTCCATATGTAGTTTTGATGTATATTATTCAGTGTTTTTCTAAAAAATCCTGCTTGTCTCGGGTAAAAAATTTGTTTATCCGCGATTTGGAGGTTTTATTCGCTATTCCAAGAGTTTATCCGCGATTTTTGTTATTTTATCTGCGATTATCATAATATATCAGCGATTAGACAATTTCCTACAATTTTCGCACGTCGGTACGTTTTCCCCAGCAAGAAATACAAAGTTTCGCCTCATACACCACAAAAAAGAACTGCCGCACCCGCGGCAGTTCCCATCAACTTAAAATTATTTTTTTAAGTTATAGAAAGTTTTAATTCCATCGTATCTTGAAGCGTCTTGTAATTGATCTTCGATACGTAGTAATTGGTTGTATTTCGCAACACGGTCAGTACGTG
Source organism: Metabacillus sp. YM-086 (assembly GCF_048059995.1). Classification (NCBI taxonomy): domain Bacteria; kingdom Bacillati; phylum Bacillota; class Bacilli; order Caryophanales; family Bacillaceae; genus Metabacillus; species Metabacillus sp. YM-086. The sequence continues at coordinate 15,033 of NZ_JBLUOI010000086.1, forward strand.
ATGGAGCACCAGTTTTGATTTGACCAGCGTTTGTTGCAACTGCGATGTCAGCAATTGTTGTATCTTCAGTTTCACCAGAACGGTGAGAGATAACTGCTGTGTAACCAGCGCGTTTAGCCATTTCGATTGCTTCGAACGTTTCAGTAAGTGTACCGATTTGGTTAACTTTGATAAGGATTGAGTTACCGATTCCTTTTTCGATACCTTCAGCAAGTTTTTTCGTGTTTGTAACGAATAAGTCGTCACCAACAAGTTGAACTTTACCGCCAAGGCGTTCAGTTAATAGTTTGTGACCTTCCCAGTCGTTTTCATCTAAACCGTCTTCAATTGAGATGATTGGGTATTTAGAAGCCATTTCTTCATACCAGTCAACCATTTCAGCAGAAGTTTTTACAACACCTTCTCCTGAAAGATGGTATTTACCGTCTTCTTTGTTGTAGAACTCAGAAGAAGCAGCATCCATAGCAAGCATTACTTGCTCACCTGGTTTGTAACCAGCTTTTTCGATTGCTTCGATAATTGTTTGAAGAGCTTCTTCGTTTGATCCTAAGTTAGGAGCGAATCCACCTTCATCACCTACAGCTGTGTTAAGACCTTTAGCAGAAAGAACTGATTTTAGGCTGTGGAAAATTTCCGCACCCATACGTAGTGCTTCACGGAAGTTTTCAGCACCTACAGGCATAACCATGAATTCTTGAATGTCAACGTTGTTATCAGCGTGCTCTCCACCGTTAACGATGTTCATCATTGGTACTGGAAGAGTTTTCGCGCTGAATCCGCCAAGGTATTGGTATAAAGGAACTTGTAGGTAATCTGCAGCAGCACGAGCAGCAGCCATAGATACACCAAGGATTGCGTTAGCACCTAATTTACCTTTGTTTTCAGAACCATCAAGCTCGATTAAAGCTTGGTCGATTGCGATTTGCTCAGTAACATCGAATCCAAGTAATTCTGGAGCGATTAATTCGTTTACGTTTTTAACAGCTTGAAGAACACCTTTTCCAAGGTAGCGTTCTTTGTCACCGTCACGAAGCTCAACTGCTTCATATTCACCAGTTGAAGCACCACTTGGTACTAACGCGCGTCCCATAGCGCCTGATTCTGTGTGTACTTCTACTTCTACCGTTGGGTTACCACGAGAGTCTAATACTTCACGAGCATATACGTCTACAATGTATGGCATATTGTTTAATCTCCTTTTTTATAAAAAATTTATTTTAAAATTAGTTTGTCATATTTCCCTGGTTGTCCGGGAGATCCACCCTCTGCGGCCGACTTTGGGTGCTCCCTTGTCCGCAAGGTTGAATAATTACTTATTAAGTAAAGAGGTTCCAGTCATTTCAGCCGGTTTTTCAACATTTAGTAGATCTAGCATTGTTGGTGCTAGGTCACCTAAAATTCCATCTTCACGAAGCGTAACTCCCTCTTGTGTCACAATGACAGGTACTGGGTTCGTTGTATGAGCTGTCATTGGCTCACCTTCTAATGTTACGACTTCATCTGAGTTACCATGGTCTGCTGTGATGATCGCTTTACCGCCTTTTGCAACAATAGCGTCCACAATTTTCCCTAGGCACTCATCAACTGTTTCGATTGCCTTGATCGTAGGTTCAAGCATTCCAGAGTGCCCAACCATATCAGGGTTCGCGAAGTTTAAAAGGATAGCATCAAATTTGTCAGCTGCAATTTCGCCTAGTAACGCGTCCGTTACTTCGTAAGCGCTCATTTCAGGCTTGAGATCATAAGTTGCAACCTTCGGAGAATCAATTAAAATTCTTTCTTCGCCGGGAAACTTCTCTTCACGTCCGCCACTCATAAAGAATGTAACGTGAGGATATTTTTCCGTTTCAGCAATACGAAGTTGTGTTAGGTTGTTTTGAGATAATACTTCACCGAGTGTATTATCAAGGTTTGTTGGCTTGAATGCCACATATCCGTCAACCGTTTCACTAAAGTGTGTTAAGCACACAAAGTGTAGGTTTTTCGGGTGTTTTTCACCACGATCAAATGAACGGAAATCTTCATTTGTGAACGTGTTTGAAATTTGAATCGCACGGTCAGGGCGGAAATTATAGAAAATCACCGCATCATTGTCTTGAATCGTTGCAACAGGTGAACCGTCTTCTTTTGTCATAACAGAAGGAATCACGAACTCATCAAAGATTCCATTGTTATAAGAATCGGCAACAAGCTCATCTGGTGTGCTGTAAGTAGGGCCTTCACCGTATACCATAGCACGATAAGACTTTTCAACACGATCCCAACGCTTATCGCGGTCCATTGAGTAGTAACGTCCAGATAATGTCGCAATTTCCCCGACACCGTATTCTTTGATTTTTTCTTGAAGTTCATCCAAGTAAACTTTTGCCGTTTTTGGACCAACATCTCGACCATCTAAGAAGCCATGAATGTACACATTTTTTACGCCTTCATCTGCAGCTAGCTTTAAAAGGGCAAATAAATGATGAATATGGCTATGAACGCCACCGTCAGATAACAAACCGAATAAGTGAAGATTTTTACCTGTTTTCTTTACGTGATTAATAGCTTCAACAAACGTGTCGTTTTTCGCAAACTCACCTTCACGAATTGCTACGTTTACACGCGTCAAACTTTGGTACACAATACGACCTGCACCAATATTTAAGTGACCTACTTCAGAGTTCCCCATTTGACCTTCAGGAAGACCTACAGCCTCACCTGAAGCGATTAATTGAGCATGAGGATATTGATTCCAAAAGCGGTCAAAGTTAGGCTTTTTCGCTTGTGCAACAGCATTACCTTTCGTTTCTTGACGGCAAGCAAATCCGTCAAGAATAATTAGTGCAACTGGTGCTTTACTCATTTTTGCTACCCTCCAAAAGTTGAAGGAAAGATTGAGCTTCTAAGCTAGCTCCACCTACTAATGCACCATCAATATCTGATTGCGCCATATATTCTTTGATGTTACCAGGCTTAACGCTACCGCCGTATTGAATACGAACTGCTTGTGCAACGTCAGAAGAAAATTGCTCTGCAATTACTTGACGAATGTGCGCACATACTTCGTTTGCATCTTCAGCAGAAGAAGATTTTCC
>NZ_JBLUOI010000087.1:0-6693 GCF_048059995.1 Metabacillus sp. YM-086
CATGAAAAAGCTTACGGACAATGCTGGAATATTCCTGGTACAGGAGTGATAACAGGTGAAGAAATCATTAAGATCATACAGGAAATAACAGGCTATTCAAGAAAGGTTTCAACAGTAACAAAAAATATGGTGCGTTTTATCGGGATTTTTGACCCTAGCATGAAAGAGTATGTAGAGATGTATGATCTGACTCAAAAACCGCTAATTTTAAATGGAGAAAAATTAGAATGTTTAATAGGACCAATTCAAAAAACCTCTTATAAAGAGGGTTTAGAAGGAACATTAAATACCATGAAGGAAAAAGGTCTAATTACTATATAATTCTGGAATAAAAAAGATGTCTTGAAATTTTGACATCTTTTTTAATTACATTGTTAGAATATCTTTCATTTTACTAGATACTGAGAGAAACATATTATAAGATTTTATATACATCATTAAAATTGTGTAAATTTTCCTAATTTTTTCCCTAGTAAAGTACATATAGTGCTATTATATAAGTAAAATTCTGACAAAAATGAGGATAATTCATGAATAAGATTGGGCAAATTTCTCTAGTAATGATATCAATATTGTATACAGGAATTGAAAAGATTTTATACAATGAGGCATTTTTTTCATTGGATTTTTTCGTTTTTACTATTATTGCCTGGGTATGTGGAAGGCAATATGATGTAGCAAGATATTATACAAAAAAGGCACGTGCAAGTGAAGAGAGTTATAAACAATTGATTGACTCTTTACCTGAATCTATTATTATTCATCAAAACCAAAAGATTATCTATATAAACAATGCAGCTGCTCAGATGGTAGGAGCTAAAATCAAAACTGATGTTATTGGTAAATCCCTTTTTGACTTCATCACACCCAGATATCAGGAACGTGTATATGAGCGTATGAAATTGATTCATAAAGAAAAACAGCCATTAAGTAATATTGAATATGAAGTTCAACGTTTAGATGGAGTGAGGTTTTTCTTTGATGGTACATCTATGTCGATCACATTTGGTGAAAGAGATGCAGTGTTGACGATTGGAAAAGATATTACGGAGAAAAAAGAACATACAGAACGCTTGCTATTAAAATCAGAAAAGCTTGCCTTACTAGGTCAAATGGCTGCAGGAATTGCCCATGAGATAAGAAATCCCCTTACATCAATAAAGGGGTTTATTCAGTTATTTAAATCAAATCAGTTAGAAGAAACGTATTATAATATTGTTTTATCTGAACTTGACCGAATCAATTCAATCGTTGGAGAGTTTCTTGTTCTTACTAAACCAAGTGCTTCTATTTTTGTAGAAAAAGATATAAAAGAGTTAATAAAAGACGTTATAACATTAATGAACACTCAATCAATTATCAATAACATTCAAATCTTTTCAGAGTTTGATCCTGATCTACCTAAGATATGCTGTGAAGAAGCTCAACTAAAGCAGGTATTTTTAAATTTATTTAAAAATGCAATTGAAGCGATGCCAAATGGAGGTCAAATTGAATTAAAAGTTAAGCTAATAGAAGCTGGAACAATATCTGTTCAACTTATTGATCAGGGGGTAGGTATTTCACCAGAAAGATTACCGACCCTTGGTGAGCCCTTTTATACCACGAAGGAAAAGGGCACAGGTTTGGGACTAATGACTTGTTATAAGATTATAGAATCACATAAAGGCGGTATGACTATTCAAAGTGAAGTGAATAAGGGCACGACCATTCAACTTACTTTACCGACTATGACTCAGTCCTTATTAAAAAGGGAATTTGTATAGGAAATGAGATAATAAAATAACAGAGGGTTACTTAAAGGCCCTCTGTTACTTTATTTATTTCTGAATTTCTTTTAATTGATTAACCAACTCATGAAACAGTTCTTCGTCTCGGTCATCCAATGCCTTATTGATCCTGCTTTTCAATAAAGCAATTTCAACAACTGAATCTGTTGCTTTTGCATCTTTTTCTGATTGTTCGTATTGTTTAATAGAATGAATTCGATGTGTTTCAACAAGCTGTGTATAGCGGTGATCAGAATGTTTACCAAAGTAGTGGAGGATGAGATAAACTTTTTCAGAAGGGCTGCTCATTAGTGAACCAAAAGCCCGTGAAACATCTTCTGTTTTTTGACCATTAGTGTAAAAGAGAAACCCAGACTCATCAGAATTAATACTTGAAACAACAATCGTACGGTCTTTTGAATGAACATAATCAGTAAAAGATAAGTTCTTAAGAATATGATGGTTTTTCTGAATATATTCTATAAGTCTCCGAGCTTCTTTATTTTTTAACTGATGATTGTTCAAGAACCATTTTAGAAATTCGTCTTTCTTACTAGTTGAGATCCAGTTCATAATATCCTCCTTTCTAGCACTCTTTCCTTCTATCATAACAGATCTATTACAGTAAATTACATACTTATCATGATAAAGGTATAATTTTTAACATGAATATGGTAAGTTTTCTTACATTAGTTAATGAATAACAAAATAGTGAGCTTTGCGATTATATACAGGTTAGTTAATTATGTTATGATCGGGTAAAAGACAATTAGTATAATCAGGCTTTAAAAGGGAGAAATGAATGGAAGAGAAGGATTATGAACACTTGCTTAATATTTGTACGTCAGGAGATCAGAAGGGGTTTCACAAGTCCTTTCATTATCATCGTTATGAACCTACTCCTTATAATGGATTAAAGCAGCTATTTTCTCAATATCAGTTGCAAAGTAATGACCGAATCGTTGATTTTGGATGCGGTAAGGGCAGGTTGCCATTTTACGTTCACTACTTATTTGGCTTCTGTAGCCGGAGTCGAGATGAACAAAGACTTTTATGAAATGGCAGTGAAAAATCGTTCCTGTTATTTAAAAAAAACGAAAAAGAATGGTAACAATATTATTTTTCACAATTGCCTTGCCGAACACTACCCAGTTAAACAGGCTGACAATATTTTTTATTTTTTTAATCCATTCTCTATTCAAATCTTTATGAAGGTTATGAATAACATTATGTACTCCTTTGAGAAATGTGAACGACACCTTGAGGTGATTTTATATTATGCGGCTGAAGAATACATTTATTACTTAGAAAATCAGACTGCTTTTTCCCTTAAACAAGAGATTAAGATCAATGGACTATATGAACAAAATCAGAATGAGAGATTTTTAATATATGAATTGTAACTAAGATCGTCCTTTAAGCTTGAACGTATTTAGAGATTTCTACTTGATACGTTATAATCAGTATATAACTGTTTATTTTAAGGGTTGAAGAAGCGTTATGGATACCATTAGAAAAGCAAAGTATTTGGTTGGTGGAAGGATCATCAAAACAGGAATAGCAGTTTTTTTGACTGTTATGATATGTGAATGGTTAAATTGGCCCGCAATGTTTGCTGCCATTACGGCTATAATTACAATTGAACCAACTGCCGCTAATTCAATAAAAAAAGCATTTGTACGTTTTCCGGCAGCAGCGATAGGAGCGGCATATTCGATTGCATTTAATGTTGTGCTTGGGGATCATTCATATACTTATGCATTAGTAGCAATAGCAACAATTATGACATGTCATAAGCTACGATTAAACGAGGGAACACTTGTAGCAACTCTTACAGGTGTCGCGATGATTTCAACAGTTCATGATCACTTTATTGCTTCTTTTTTCATTAGATTAGGTGCAACAAGCATTGGTTTGTTCGTTTCTACATTAGTAAACCTGTTTGTTATGAGTCCAAATTACTCTCCAGCCATTCTTAATAAAATACGTGATCTCTTTTTAGAAACAGGAGATTTTATTGAAAGTCGTGGATTAGAGTTAGTGGACTTACATTCGAAAACAAACAGGAATGAGTCAAGAAGTTGGTTTCAAAAATTAATGAAGAATATTGAATCAATTGAAGTGCTTTGTAGCTATCAAAAGGAAGAATGGAAATATCACCGTTTTAGCCGTCAGGATATGAGAACGTTTCATTATGAGTATAAAAAGCTGAATATTCTACGGCAAATTCTTTACCACGCAGGAAACTTACTTACAATTTCAAATCAAAAGGTTAAGGTAAGTGAAAAAAATAAAGATCTTGTGGTAGCAATCGTTTGCTCAGTAAAGGATATTCTTCATCATCAACAGTATGAAATAGAGACCTCACATTTTGAGAAAATAAATCGGGTAACAGAGTTATTTTGGGATAGGAAACCTGATCATTATGATCATCATCATTGTTTTGTGCCGGAAACTGTTATTTTTTACGAACTCATTTCGATTTCTGATTTATTAGAGGAGTTACATCATATCCAATCGTTAGAGCTTCGTCACCAAAAATTGTATCAAACTGAATGATACTTATTAGGCTTGCCAAGTGGCGAGCCTTTTTTGATTTCTTCCTACATGATTGGTCTTTTTTTTAGCAATACTAACTTACAATATTATGTTCAAGGAAGGGTGTACATATTGCCTGAGTTACCTGAAATGGAAAATTATAAACGTATTTTCGAACAAAAGCTTATTGGAAGAAAAATTGAAGCGGTTGAAGTTACAAGAGAAAAAACAATCAATAAGCCTGTTGTAGAATTTGTTGGTGCTGTTCAGGGGAAAACATTAGTAGCAGTGGAACGGCGGGCAAAGCATTTGATATTCAAGCTGAATTCAGGAGAAAATCTATTAGTACATTTGATGCTTGGAGGTCTCATGTACATTGGAAGTGAGCAGGATAGTCCAGATCGCACAAAGCAGGTCACCATTTCTTTCGGAAATGATTTATTATTTTTTATCGGGCTGCGTTTAGGATATCTTCATCTATTATCAAATGAAGAATTGGAAAAGGATTTTCATGATTTGGGTCCAGAGCCACTTAGTCCAGACTTTACGCTTGAAGCTTTTGATCAAAGTATTCAGAAGAAAAGAGGTGCCTTAAAAACAACCTTAGTCAATCAAAATTTCATTGCAGGTATTGGAAATCTTTATTCTGATGAAATTTGCTTTGAAGCGAAGCTGTTACCATCTAGAAAAGGTAATGAGCTATCAGTACAGGAACGCTCTGCACTTTTTCATGCCATACAAACAATTTTAAATAGAGGTCTTTCGTATGGTGGATACATTGATATGCCTGTATTTAAAACAGATAATTTAACGGGAAGTTATGATCATCATTGTTATGTCTATAATAGAGAAGGGGAGCCTTGTCCTAGGTGTCAATCTTCAATCATTCGAGATGAACTATCATCAAGAAAAACGTTCTACTGCGTACAATGCCAAAAATAGTGTGTCTTTTATTGAGAGCTATATTCTTGAATTAATCATGATTCTTGGATATGATAGATTAAGGGAATGAAACCGGTTTCCTAATTGGTGATAATGGGGTGTTTTAAATGAAATACAGACGTTTAGGTAGTACTGATTTAAAGGTTTCTGTAGTAGGGGTAGGAACATGGCAGTTTGGGGGAGATTGGGGAAAAGACTTTTCACAAAATGAAGTTGATGCGATTCTTTCACATGCAAAAGGGTTAGGAATTAACTTGATTGATACAGCGGAATGTTATGGACCGCATCATATGTCTGAAAAGTTTATTGGTGATTTTCTTTCCAGAGATCGTCGTGAGGACTGGGTACTTGCTTCGAAGTTTGGTCATAAATGGCATGACAATTGGGAACATGCATGGAGTGTAGATGCTGTGCGGGTTCAATTAGAGGAATCATTGAAGGCATTAAAGACAGATTATATTGATCTATATCAATTTCATTCAGGTCCTGATGAGGTTTTTAATAATGATGATTTATGGACAATGCTTGATAAGCAGGTTCAAGCCGGAAAAATCCGTAATTTAGGTATTTCTATCGGTGCAAATGATAATATCTATCAAACATCAAAAGCTACTGAGTTAAATGCTAAAGCCATTCAAGTTGTTTATAACCGAATTGATCAAGCACCTGAAGAAGAAGTATTTCCTTCATGTATAGAGCAGGATTTAGGTGTATTAGCCAGGGTACCATTAGCAAGCGGATATTTGAGTGGGAAATATAATCCTGGTGCTACATTTAGTGACAATGTTAGAAAAAATCATGAACAACAAGAAATCGATGAAAAGCTGAATCTAGTTGCAAAGATAAAGGAGCAAGAAGTGCCAGAAGGAGTAAACATGGCAACTTGGGCTTTAGCTTGGTGTCTTCAGCATCCTGCAGTCACAACTGTTATTCCTGGATGCAAAAGCCCAGAGCAAGTGGAAGCAAATGCAAAGGCTGCAGATTTGGTAAAAGATCATCATCCATCAGATATAGAGTAATGGCGAAAAGGTAGTGGGATGCCTAACAAAAAATGGTCCAGCTTATGAGCTGGGTCATTTTTTGTATGTGGGGAGGAACTGTATAATTATTCGTATACGTACTGCAAAAGGGGGAAAAGCATACGTAAAAAAGGAGGAAAAGCATACGTAAAAAAGGAGTATGCATGCTTCAGTAAAGTAACCTTCATGAGATCCAATAAATGATGGTGAAAATGGTCAAGATTATATTTTTATAAAAAGGTAAAAAAGCATACGCAAATAAGGAATATGCATGCTTATACATAGAGAAGCAGTAAAAAATCATTCGTAAGATCCAAAAAAAGTAAAAATAGATCCTAAAAGCAAATAAATTTGTAATTTTTTTCTATATACGTATCGATTTTTGATGAAAAAGGAAAAAATGCATACGCAAATAAGGAATATGC